>NZ_JBKORJ010000064.1:0-72484 GCF_047314585.1 Shewanella sp. BJSY2023SW005 | reverse complement strand
CAGGGCGGGATCCCACTTTAAATTGAACTTTTACGGTTGGTCATGATCTGATCTGCCTTGCCCTTAATCCACAGATGACCATGACCCTTTTGAAACAACTAGAACAGATTACCGATCCCCGTAAGGACATCAATCTAAAGCATAATTTAGTGGATGTGGTGTTCCTGACACTCAGTGCTATCCTCAGCGGTGCGACTGGGTGGAAGTCCATTCAGGAATTCGGAGAAGAACAGCTAGATTGGCTCCGTCTGTACCGAAAATTTGAAAATGGCATCCCTAAAAGGCATTGTATCAGTAATATAATCAAAGCATTGGACAGCGAACTGCTCCTTCAAGCCATATTTGGCTGGATCAATGAGCAACGGCAAACGGAAGGGAAAACCGTTATCGCGCTGGATGGAAAAACCCTGCGCGGGGCGTGGAGTGAGGATGCTAAGAATGCACTCCATGTTGTCAGCGCATTTGATGTCGGCAACGGCATTACACTTTACCAAGACAGTTCACATTCTAAAGGGAAAGAAGCTGAAGTCGCCCGCAACATGATTGATGCTATGGCACTGGATAATGCCGTTCTGACGCTGGATGCACTGCATTGTCAGGTGTCTACCATGAACAAAATTAAACAGGGGAACGGTGATTTCATTATTCAGCTCAAGTCGAACCAGCCGGGATTATTTGAAGCAGTCAAAACCAGCTTCAGTAAAGCGTATGAGCAGCCAGAACTGGCTATATTTGAGCAGTTCAACATGGGTCATGGCCGCAGGGAGCGCCGAACAGTCATGCAGATAGAAGCAGAATTATCAGCGGAACTTAAGAAAAAGTGGCCGCACATCACCTCATTTATCGAAGTTGCCAGTGAACGGACAGTCGATGGAATAACATCATGTTCTTCACGCTGGTATGTCAGTTCCTTACCGCTCAATGCCGAAGAGGCCGCGAGGACTATTCGAGAGCATTGGGGGGTAGAAAATCAGCTCCATTGGGTGCTGGATGTGGTCTTCCGCGAAGATGCGCTGAAGGTAACGGATCCTGATGGCGCAAAGCATCTCGCCCTATTTAACCGAGCGGCTCTGAGTGCGATAAGGCAGCACCAAGGCAAAAAAGACAGTCTGGCAGGTAAGCGCCGCCGTGCTGGTTGGAGTCCTACATTTCGCTCAGAGTTGTTATTTGGTTAAGATATAAGCAAAGTGGAATCCCGCCCTGCCATCATTATAGAGCTAGACTGTGCAATACCTGCAGGGGTTGATAAAGGTATGTTGGTTGATTTTGAGTGTTCTAGGCTTGATGTTTGGTAAGTTGCAGATAACCAGTTGTTCCAAACAGAGAGCTTGAAAATGTAGTCAGCCTAAATAGCTGTTCCTAAATTGTAGTGCTTCAGACCTTATCTGACAGCTACTCCTTTTCATCGAGGCCTGTCAGATTAAATTTGAGCTAACCGTTCATCTACAAGAATTGATTTCCCATCAAGTAATGTGTCCATGGGGCGGTCACGATTCTATATCATTAACAGTTAATCCCACTTCATCCCTAATAGATAGGCTCAGAAGAATGTGTGGTTCTATTGGCAGGAAACGAAACTGTACCGAGTTTCACCCTTGAACAGTAACTGCGCATGGCTAAGACAAAGCCAGTAAGCCCGTTTTGCTAACGTCATCATCCGGCACAGGGATTGACCTTTCCCCCGCTTTTCCAGCACCTTGGCGCAAACATTGCCGTAATGCTGTTTAAAATGCGCCACAGCGGCTACAGATATGGCAAAATAGCGCCATTGCTTATCAACTAGACTCAGAAGATGAACAGGATCAAGAAACGCTTTGTGGCCGGTGCCAAATGCCCCAAATGTCAGGCTCAGGACAGCATAGTGCTGTTCAAGGAGAACGGCATAGAAACGGTCGAGTGTGTCGAGTGTGATTACCGCGAGCAGCAGACCGATGACAAGGTCAGCCATAAGGCGACAGGTGAAGTGATAGGCCTGTTCAAACCTGAATAATATTCTTTGAAACCCGCAGCGGATCCCGCTTTCTTTACCGGCCCTTCAATTGCCAAGGGTGGGTCTTTCCATTAATTTAAGGGTTTTGCTGTATTGAGGCGGTTTGCCCGCCTGTTGCCGCGAGTGCCGGGGCCTCTGGCCGTTTGGTGCTTGCTGTCTGCATAAGGATTTATATGCCAAGCTTGATTCGAATAGTGCTGATCGACACCCATCTGCCGGGCGTGGTGGAACTGAAGCTCGATGGCCATACCAATATCTGTGGTACCAACGCCTCGGGTAAGACCACGCTGCAGCGTCTGGTGCCTGTGTTTTATGGTGAATACCCTAGCCGGGTCGTGCCTTCGACCCGTGACAGCTTCGAGCGCTGGTATCTGCCCAGAGAATCCAGCTATATCATTTACGAATACCAAAAGAGTGATGGCTTGCTGTATCAGGCGGTGCTGGCCTCGGCCGGCGATGGCAAAGGAGTCAACTATCGCTTTATCGCCAAGGGATTTGAACTGGAAGACTATATCAAGTCCCAAAACGGCGACACTATTTTGTGCCATACCATGGCCGAACTGGGCCGCGAGATGAAACGCGCCGGAGTGAACCATACCAAGCTTTTGAATACCCGAGAGTTTCGTGCCATCATCCAGAATGACCGCACCTTGCTCAACACAGGCACCAGCCGCACTGAGCTGCGCAGCTATGCCCGTTTGTTCTCTCTGTGCGAGGCCGACCATTCACTGCGCCATATCGAAAAGCTGGCCAAGGCGGTGCATTCCAAAGAAGGCAAAATGGAAACGGTCAAGTCGATGATCGCCGCCATTTTGGAAGAGGATGGCGTTAACCCGCCGGCATCAAGGCTTAATCCACAACGAGTCGAGGCCTGGATCCGCGAGAGTCAGCTGATCGCCGGGTTCGAGCAGATCCGTCCCGAATTTGACAAGCTGGAGCAGGAGTTCAACGAGCTGCTGTCGGCCGAACTGCGTCTTGGCAGCCTGGCCAAAGGTTATCGCAATGACGAAGTGCTGGAGGCCCAGCGTCAGGAGCAAAATCAGACCCTGTCGCGGGAGCTGAACTTCCGTCTCAAGGCATTGGATGATGAGTGGAAAGAGCAGCGCGATGAGCTGAACCAGGAGCTGTCTGCCGCCAAGGGCGATGTCGCCAAGCTGGAGTATGAACTCGACGCCATCGAAAACCAGCATGCGGCGTTTCTCGATGCCGATATCGAACAGGCCAAGGCCAATCTGGAACAGCTGCCGCTGTGGCGCAGCGATCTTGAGAACCTCAGCGAAAGACACAAGCTGCAAACAGAGAAACACCAGGACATAGAAGCCGCCTATAACGCTCGCCGCAGCAAGATTGGCGAACAGCTCAACAAGGAGCTGGAAAAGCTGCAACAAGAGTTGGATAAGCAACGCGAGGCCCGCGACAAGCAGCGTGAAGTGGCCCGGGAAGACATGGCGCGCCTCGATGCCGAATTCCGTGAGCAGCAGGAAAACGGCAAGGCAAAATTCCAGGAGCAGGAGTACCAACTCAAGCTCAATGCGGCCGAGCTCAAGCTGCAGGTCGACAGTGTGACTTATACCGAGGAGGAGAAGCTAAGCCTGGCGGTGTTCGACGAGCGTATCGACCGTGCCGATGCCGAGCAGGAGGCCGCCAACGCCAAGGTGGAGCGGCTGATGAGCGAAGAGCGTAAGCAGCGCTCACTCAGGGATCAGGCCAGCGAATCTCTCAGAATTGCCGCGCTCAGAGTCACGGAGCGCCAGGGCGATCTGGACGATCTCAAACACATGCTGTTCCCCCAGTCCCACACCTTGCTGGAGTTTCTGCGAAAAGAAGTGCCGGGTTGGGAGCAGCACCTGGGTAAGGTGGTACATCCCGACTTGCTGCACCGCACTGACTTGCACCCCAATGTCGGCGCCGAAAGCGACAGCCTTTTCGGGATCTCATTGGATCTCAAGGCGCTGGAGATCCCCGAATACGCCAGTTCAGAGCCTGAGCTGAGGGCCAAGCTGGCCAAGGCCGAAGATGCGCTGCAAAACGCCTATGGGCTGCAGGAAGAAGCGGAAGAGCGCCTGGTGCAGGCCAACGAAGCGCTGGATAAACTGAGCCGTGAGCTGACCTTTGCCCGCACGGCATACAAGAATTTGCGTGACGATTTGCGGCGTCTGTTCGAGGAGCGCCGCACTGTGCAGGAGCAGATCAACAAGGCGTTGGCTGAGCGCAAGGCACAGGCCGGTAAACGCCTGACGCTGCTGGATCAGGAGATGAAACAGCTGCGCAATCAGCACCTGGAATGGCTGGAGGAACTCAAAGAGCAGGCGCTGGATGCCAGAATGGAAAAGAACGCCTACTGGCAGGAAGTGGTCGGCGCGCTGGAGCAGCATCTGGAACAGCTCAAAGAGAGCATCAATCAGCGTCGCAGTCGTGCCAAAGAGGAACAAAAAGCCTGCGAACAGTGGTACAAGAACGAGCTTAAGTCCCGCGGGGTGGATGAAGACAAAATTCTCGCCCTCAAGCGGGAGATCCGTGAGCTGGAAGGTGCTATTGCCGCTGCCGAGCAGCGCCGCAGTGAAGTGCTGCGCTATGACGACTGGTATCAGCATACCTGGCTGGTGCGTAAACCCAAGTTGGTGACCGACTTGGGCGAAGTCAAGCGCGCCGCCTCCGAGCTGGATCAGCAGCTGAAGAGCAAGGCCAACGAAGTCAAACATGCCCGCCAGCAACTTGAGCTACAAAGGCGCCAGTCCGATGCCGCTCAGGTAGAGGCCTCGGAAAACCTCACCAAGTTGCGTGCCTTGCTGCGTAAGCTGGCTGAACTGAAGTTGCCGCGCAACGATGAAGAGCCTCAGGGCAGCCTGGGTGAACGTCTGCGTCAGGGCGAGGAGCTGTTGCTCAAGCGGGAGCATCTACTGGGTTCGGTCAGGCAGTATGTGGATCATTTCGATCAGGTGATTGCCAGCAAGTCAGGCTCCAGCCTGTCCGAGTTCTGGGAAAAGGCCCGTGAAGAGTCCAGCTCAGTCAACGACAAGGGCATACGCCTGCTGGATTACCGCAAGTTGGTGCCGCATTTGGCTCAACTGCTCAATGTGATGGTGCCGCAGTCGATTACCGCGCTGCGTGAACAGGGTAGGATCTTCGGTGTCGACCTGACCGCCTTTTACGATGTTTTGGCCGATATCGACCGCCGTATTGCCTCCCAAAGTGCCCGTATTACCCGCGAAGTCGGGGAGGAGCTGTTCCTCGATGGCGTCTCTGAATCTGCGGTCAGGATCCGCTCGCGGATCAGCGAACTGGAGTTCTGGCCTGAGCTGGAGCTGTTCGTCAAGGCGTTCCGTGCCTGGAAGGCCGAAGGCTTCACCGGCCTGCCGGATGAGCACTATACCAACAGCATGCGCCGGGCCCTGGATATCATAGGCCGCTCGGCCCTGACCGGCGGCATCGCCAAGCTGCTGGAGATTGAGCTGCGCCTCAAGGAGGGCAACTCGGATCTGGTGATCCGCACCGACCGTCAGCTCAACGAGTCATCCAGTCATGGTATGGCTTATCTGATTCTTTGTAAGTTTCTGCTGGCCTTTACCCGCTTGCTGCGGGGCAAGGCGGATGTCACTGTGCACTGGCCGATTGATGAGCTGGGCACCTTGCACCACGCTAACGTGAAGAAGATCTTCGATGCCTGTGAAAACAACAATATCAGCGTGTTGGGTGCTTTCCCCAACCCTGAGTCCGAGGTACTGAATTTGTTTGCCAACCGCTACATCATCAACAAGCAGACCAAGCGACTGCAGGTGGTTAAACCCAAGGTCGATCCCATAGCGCAAAAGCTCTCTGAGCGCTTGGCCAAGGAGGCGGTGTAATGAGCGAACTGCAAAGCACTATCGTCGGCTCAGGTGCCCTGATTGAACGTCTGCTCAAGGGTGAATTTATCTGCCGCACCACGGATGAGGAAGGTTGGCGCTCACTCAAGAGCCCGGCCACCCGTGACAGAGTCGAGGCCTATCTCAACCAAATCAACCGCACTGTGGCCCAGGCCGCCGAGGGAGAAGTCTTCTTCTGCGGTTATCTGCAGTTGGGAGAGGACGAGCGCAAAGTGATTTCGGCGCAGTTTCGCGATATCTGCCAGGCGTTGATCCCCATGGTGGAATGGCTGGTGTTGGTGCAGGAAGCCAGCGGCCAGGACGCGCCCCTGACCGAAGGCGCGGCGGTGCGGCTTACCGAATTGCAAAGCCGCATTGAGGATACGCCGGCGTTTCGCGAGCAACTGGCCAAGCTGAGCCAGTATCGCTTGTTCGGCTCCAGCTCAAGCAGTGTCGATGGCCAGATTAAACTGGTTTTCAAGCGTTTGCAGGAGCTGGGTTATCTGGTGCGGCCGAATCCGGAAAAACAGATCTATATCGCCACCGGCAAGCTGGATTACCTCTACGAAGTGATCCGCTTTATCGATGAAACCGAGGGCCTCAGTCTGGAGGCTCAGGCTGAAACCGCCACCCAGAGGGATCTGATATGAGCAGCAACCTGCATCAGGCCGGGGTCAAGCTGCTGAGGCTGCTTGGGCGTAACGCCGAACTGGTGATGGACGCCTATCTTTCCGGTAGCTTGGACGAGACCCGGCAGGAACCCGCGCTGCTGAAGAAGCTTACCGACAACGGTATTCTCTGGCGTCCCGAGCCGGACGAACCGCTTAGGTTGTCGCGTAATGTCAGGGCCCTGCTGGAAGAGGGCCTCAAGGATGAGCGTAACCGCCAGATCAACGCCAACGTCGGTTCGGCCCTGGCCACCATCAAGACCTTGGCCAATCACTACCGTGAGGCGCGTGCCAGTGTGGATTACAGCGCCGCCGAGGCCTATCTGGCAGACTTGACCGAACACGTATTCAGCTTCACCGAGAGCCTGCGTTACTCCATTCGTGTGCTCTGGGGCCGGATCAATAACGAGTTCGGTTATGTGGGCTCAATTAACGCCAAGATCCGTGAAAACGAGCTGGCCCAGAGCCAGGTATCGGAACTGCTTAACGGCCTGGAGCTGTTTGAGTTTACCGAGCTTGGCGAAATTGCCGGTGATATCCGTGAGCTGCGCCGCCTGCTGGTGACCATGTTGCAGGATACTCTCAGCGATTGCACCCAGGAGCTGAGCGTGGTGCAGGGGCGTCTACTGGAATTGCTGGGACGCTTCAGGCAGATCCGCGGTCGTACCCGTTTGCTCAAAGGCTGGTTGCTGTATACAGATTTGCACCCAGACTACCAGGTGGCCGACCATGTGGCGCACAAGCAGGTGCCCGTGCTGTTCAATCATGCCGAGGCCTTGCTGGCACCGGCATCTGTGGATGTGAACAACAGCGGCCAGGAACTGCAGCTGATGGAGATGGTGGCCCGTATCAAGGCTATCAGTCGTGACCATCTGCCGAAGAGGTTGCAGGAGCACGATGTGCCGGTTGCGGTTAATCCTCAGGAAGACTTTGATATTCCTGATAACCCGCTCAAAGAGGCCGTGGATGAGTACTTCTGCGCCGTCATTGACTCGGGCCGCAACACTTCGGCGCTGGAATATCTGCAGCAGCAACAGCTGTCCTGGGATCCGGAAAGCTGGCTCTATCAGGTGATAGGCGGCTTCGAGGGGCTCAGTGAAGAGCACAAACGCTTCTTTGCCCTGGAGCCTTTGGGTGAACCCCATCCGCTTTATTCGGGTAACTTCATTATCCGCGACGTGGAAGTGGGGCTGAGATAAGCCCAGGTAAGAATGTGATCCGGCGCCGATTTTTCCCTCTGCCATACCGGCTTTACATTGGTAAACGTAAGGCGAGACAAGATGACCAATATGGTTGTTTTGTCTCGCAAACTTGTTAATTTTTCTTATTATTCCACCTTGCTGGTGACTCTGGCTGCACTGACCCTGAGTCTGCGGCTTTGTTGCGGTGCCAGGGGCCGCCACTTATAATGCTTCGGCCCGCCAGCGGGCACCTCATTGACTCGTCTGTTAATCAAACGTAAGGAATCGAATAATGCAAAGACGCAATTTTTTAAAAACTGCGGCTATTTTGTCGACGGCCGGTATCATCAGCCCTGTGATGGCGGCCACATCGAAGACCAAGGCCGTCGAGCATTATTCCGCCGACGGCCGCAGACATTTCACCCTGACTCAAGATTACCAACTGATCGCACCCGAGGGCTCAGAGGGCGTGGTCAAGTTGTGGATCCCGCTGGTGGAAGACACCCAGTTTCAGCAGCTACGCAAGCTGAACTTCAAAGGCAATTTCCAGGACGCCTATATCACTGCCGATAACAGCTATGGCGCCAAGACTCTGTTTGCCACCTGGCCTGATGCCAAAGGCAAGATGGAGCTGCAGTTGGTGATGGAGCTGGAAACCCTCGACTGGGAACCGCTGAAAAACGGCGAGTTAGAGCATTATCGCGCCCCAAAAACTATCCAGTATCCGGTGGATGTGGAGCGCTATCTGCTGCCCACCAAGCATATGCCCATTGATGGCATAGTGAAGCAGACTTCAGACAAGATTGTTGGCAAGGAAACCGACCCGCTGAAAAAGGCCCGCCTCATCTACAACTGGGTCAGCGCCAATATGTTCCGCGACAACGATGTTATCGGTTGCGGTACGGGTGATGTGGCCACTATTCTCGAGAGCGGCAAACTGGGTGGCAAGTGTACTGATATCAACTCGGTATTTGTGGCCTTGGCTCGCGCCGCCGGCATACCTGCCCGGGAGATGTTCGGGCTCCGTGTTGGACAGGCTATTAAGATGGGCAAATACTCCAAGAAAGCCTTCGGCAGCAGTGATGCCAACGGCCTGGCCAAGGTCAGTGGTGGTCAGCACTGCCGTGCCATGTTCTATCTGGCGGGTTACGGCTGGTTGCCGGCCGACCCTGCGGATGTGACCAAGATGCGTTTGACCGAGAACAAGCAACACCAGGATCCCGATGTGCAGGCGGTCAACGACTATCTGTTCGGTAACTGGGAAATGAACTGGGTTGGTTTCAACTTCGGTCGTGACTTTGATCTGGCGCCCATGGCCGAGCAGACGCCGCTGAACAACTTTGGCTATCCTTATGCCGAAGTGGATGGCGACCCTGTGAACTACTATGACCCTAAAGTTTTCGCCTATGATTTCCAGTCAACAGAACAGCTCTAAGGGGTTTTTGGCGACACTGGCGGCTGCAGTTGTTGCCGCTGTCGCCTCCAGTCTGTGCTGTATTGGGCCGCTGATCTATCTGGTTTTTGGGGTATCGGCGGCCTCGCTGTCGGGCATTGAACAGCTGGGCTGGCTGCAAGTGCCCATGCTGGCGCTGTCGACTCTGTTGATCCTGCTGGGCTTTTGGCGTTTGTATTTTTCCAAAAGGCCTCTGTGCACCGCGACCATGAGCCGCACCAGAATGTTGCTGCTCTACTGGCTGGCAGTGCCTGTGGTATTGGCGTTTCAGCTTTACCCTTTTGTATTACCTTGGCTGTTAGAGGTGTTTGAATGAGAAGCTTGTTACTGGTTTTACTGCTGCTGTGCACGCCGTTTGCCTGGGCGGGGAATCTGGTGGTCACCCTGGATGTTAAAGGCATGACCTGCCCTTTGTGTGTCACGGTAATCAACAAGGCGCTGCGCAAGACAGAGGGCGTGATTAAGGCCAAGTCCTCGCTCAAGACCCAGCAGGCCAGAGTGATAGTGCCTGAAGGTTTTGATATGGATGCGCTGATAAAGGCGGTGGATGAAACCGGCTATAAGGGCAGTATCAATAAGATAGAGCCAGAGGCCTAAGAACTAAGAATTAAGACCTAAGACCCGGTTCATTCAATAGGTTCAGCTTGCGCCAAAAGCAAAAGCTCTGTCCAAAAAAGCGTGCTCTAAGCACGCTTTTTTGATGGGTTCAAGCCTTGAGCAACGCTCGGCACAGTTTGACAAAGTCAGAAGAGGTGACTATGCCCTGCACCTTGTTGTGCTCGTCCACCACAGGCAGGCAGCCATGCTTGTTGGCGATAAAATAATCCACCACTTGGGTCAGAGGTGCATCGGCCTTGAGTGGTTCAAAGTCGGTTTCAATCAGATCGGCTATCAGGGTACCGCGTTCTTTTCGTTCCAGCGCCCCCTGACCGTAGCGGGTCAGCAGATTGACTACAGTGGCAATCATCTTTTTATGAGTGAGTATCCCTACCAGAGTGCCGCTGGCTTCTGATATCACCGGCAGATGGCGCACGCCCCGGGAATGCATCAGTTGGTGGGCGTCCTTGACGCTGGCGCCGTCACTGATACACACCACCTGGGTACTCATGATGTCTTTGACTTTCATTGTCTTGTTCCTTCACCTGAGCCCTGAGAGGGCTAATTCTCTGTCCTGTAAGGCATTTTGCCCCCTGTTACCGCGGGCTGCAAGTGCCTTGGCCTAAAGCGGACGTCATTTTGTTTAACCGACTGAATTCGTTTGAATATCAACAGATGTTTACCTGGTTGTCACAATTGTGTAATAGTTTGACTTCACAATCTGGACATCCGACCTCATACCAGCATTATGAAGCGTTTTTAAAGGAATAATAACAATGACCCGCAACTTCTCCCGTCGTGACTTTCTTGCCCTCTCAGCCAAAGGTGTTGGCGCTGCCGTACTTTCATATGGCCTGATGGGCTGCTCCAGTGACAATGATGACAATACTGTCGCCGCCGATTTTCTTCATGGTGTCGCCAGCGGTGATCCCACTCAGGATGCCGTGATTATCTGGACCCGGGTAACGCCGCAAACGGCGGGGGATGTCAGAGTATCCTGGCAGGTGTCCCGTGATGGTGCCTTCAGCGACTTGGTGACCACAGGTGAAATGGTGACCAATGCCGAGCGTGACTACACGGTTAAAGTCGATGCCATAGGGCTGGAGAGCGGCAGCCGCTACTTCTATCGTTTTATGACGGGTGACAAGACATCCACAGTCGGTATGACCAAGACCCTGCCCGAGGGCGCGGTCGATTCGGTCAAACTGGCGGTTATGTCCTGCGCCAATTTCCCGGCCGGTTACTTCAATGTCTATGAACTGGCGGCGCAGCGGGACGATCTCGACGCCATGCTGCACTTGGGCGACTATATCTATGAATATGGCCGTGGTGGTTATGCCAGTGAACATGCCGCCGAGCTGGGCCGTGAGGTACTACCCGCGGGAGAGTTGCTGTCCTTGAGCGATTACCGTACCCGCTATGGCCAGTATCGCGGCGATGCCAGCTTGCAGAAGCTGCACGCCAAGCTGCCGTTTATTACCGTCTGGGACGATCACGAAGTGGCCAACGACACCTGGAAGGATGGTGCCGAAAACCATAACCAAGGGGAAGGGGACTTCGACGCCCGTAAACAGGCGGCATTGCAGGCTTACTTCGAATGGCTGCCTATCCGTCCATGGCGCGAGGGCAATCATGAAGAGATCTACCGCAGTTTCAGCTTCGGCGATCTGCTGGATCTGCATATGCTGGATACCCGGGTGTTGGCCCGTGACAAACAGTTGGACTATGGCAACTATCTGGATCCGGCTACCGGCGCTTTCAACGATCAGCAGTTTCTCGCCGACGTGACCGACACTCAGCGTACGCTTCTGGGCCAGACCCAACTGCTCTGGTTGCAGGGAAAACTGTTGCAATCCAGTGCCAAGTGGCAGCTTTTGGGGCAGCAGATACTGATGGGGCGGATGATGTTGCCGGCGGCGATAGCCACTCAGCAGCTGTCTATTCCGCAGTTTGCCGAGTTGGCGGCATTGGCCCAGCTGGCGGCTCGTGCTCAGGCCGGCGATCCGACACTGACCCAAGCGGAACTGACCTATCTGGCTGCCAACCAGGCCAAACTGACGCCGGAAGTGCTGGCACTTTTGCAACTGCCATCGATCCCCTACAACCTGGATGCCTGGGATGGCTATGCCTATGAGCGTGAAGTCGTGCTGGCCACTGCCCGGGCCTCGGGTAAAAACCTGGTGGTGATTGCCGGTGATACCCACAATGCCTGGGCCAATGATCTCAAGGACAAAGATGGCAACATGGTTGGGGTTGAGTTTGCCACCAGTTCGGTTTCCTCCCCTGGGCTTGAGTATTACCTCAACCTGCCTTCAGAGCAGATCCCGGCGACAGAGGCGGCCGTTGTAGGGCTGGTGGATGACCTTAAATACGCCAATCTGTTGAACCGGGGTTATATGACGCTGACCTTCAGCAGCGAAGAGGTGGTCAGCGAGTGGTTCTATGTGGACAGCATTCTGAGCAAAGATTTCACTGAAGCAGAGGGGCGCCGTGCCATTGCCCGTTCTTTGGATGGAAAGCCGGGGATCTTGCTTGGCTGACAAGTGTTTCAGGCATGCCTGAGGCGTTTGCACCTTTTTGGATGAGTTGGGTTTGAAATAGGTGCCAAACGAAAACTTAAAGTCATACCTGAAAAAAGGACAGTCCAAGAACTGTCCTTTTTCGATTCAAAATATGGCCAGAATCTTTAAATATTTTCAGTCTGCCAGGTTCATTTATCAGTGCTTTTTTGCCAGCCAATTTACCAAGTATCACCATGTGCTTAATTAGCAGTTCTCTGCTGTTTGATGCGAATTTCCCCTCTCTAATGAAATTAAAGATCCTTGAAGTGAGAAATAGGTCACAAATAAGCTTTTGCTGATTTAGCTCTATTAACAGACTCTATATTGATTAATTGGTGATGTATGTCACGCTAATTAATTGCTTCACTATCAAAGTTATACATTATGGTCATTTTGACCAGACAATTTGACCAATGGCTATTTGGAGCAAAATCCTGTTGATTTGTGTTTTTAAATTAGCCTTTGGTTTTTAATTCTTTTTAATAAATTAATTTTGGTTTTAATTTCTGCGGCCGCGATAGTGTGTTGTTGATCACATGTCTGTATTTGTTATTTATTGTCATTTCTTAGGATACTCCTGCTGTGAGTAAGGACTTTACCTGACTCGAGTCTGTGGCACCCATGCCGCAGTTGGAAATTGCACATAACAAGAGAGTGTGTGAAATGACAATGAACAGACGACAGTTTTTCAAACTCTGTGCTGCCGGAGCTGCAACATCTGCAATCTCTGCACTGGGATTGATGTCTGAAAAGGCATTTGCTGCGGTCAGACAATTCAAACTGCTCAGGGCGAAAGAGACGCGCAATAACTGCTGCTATTGTTCAGTAGGTTGTGGCTTGTTGATGTACAGCCAAAGCAGTAATGGCAAGAATGCCGAGCAGCACATCTTCCACATCGAAGGTGATGCCGATAACCCAATCAATCGCGGTGCCTTGTGTCCCAAGGGGGCCGGGTTGGTGGATTACGTGAACAGTCCTCATCGACTGAAATACCCTGAAGTCAGGGCTCCCGGCAGTGATAAATGGCAACGTATCAGTTGGGAGGAAGCGTTTAAACGCATCGCTCGCTTGGTCAAGGATGAGCGTGACGCGAACCTGGTTGAGAAAAACGCCAAGGGCCAAACTGTAAACCGTTTGACCAGTCTGGGGATGATGACCTCATCGGCACAGGCCAACGAAGGTTGCTTCATGACCCATAAATTTGGTCGTGCCATAGGCATGCTGGGCCTGGATAACATTGCCAGGGTATGCCATGCGCCGACACCGGCCGCCATGGCACCGACCTTTGGCCGCGGAGCCATGACCAATCACTGGGCCGATATGAAAAATACCGATCTGGCGATTGTCATGGGGGGAAATGCGGCTGAAGCACATCCGGTTGGCTTTGGTTGGGTAACCGAGGCGATGGAGCACAATAATGCGCGCTTGATTGTGGTGGACCCTCGCTTTAACCGCAGCGCTGCTGTGGCCGATACCTATGCTCCATTGCGATCAGGTACAGACATCACCTTCTTGCTCGGGGTCATCCGTTATCTGCTCAGCACCAATCAAATCAACCTTGAGTATGTTAAAGCCTATACCAATGCCTCGTTTATCGTGCGTGAAGACTTTGACTTCAACGAGGGGCTGTTCAGTGGTTTTGATGAAACGGCCAACACCTATGACAAGTCTTCCTGGTTCTATGAATTGGATGATGAAGGCTACGCCAAAGTCGATCCAAGCATGCAACATCCCCGCTGTGTGTTGAACCTGTTGAAAAAGCACGTTGAACGCTACGACCCGGATACGGTTTCGAGTATCACAGGTACCCCCAAAGAAGCCTATTTGGATGTATGCAAACAGCTTGGGGCAACCCATGTCGACAACAAAGCGGCCACCTTCCTGTATGCGCTGGGCTGGACGCAACACAGTGTCGGCGCGCAGAACATTCGTACCATGGCGATGATCCAGTTGCTGCTGGGTAACATGGGGATCATGGGCGGTGGGGTCAATGCGCTGCGTGGTCACTCAAACGTGCAGGGGGCTACTGACTTGGCGTTGTTGTGCCAAGGTCTGCCTGGTTATCTGAAACTGCCACAGGATCAGGATATTAATCTTGAAGCCTACTTGAACCATTACACGCCCAAACCGCTGCGTCCCAATTCAACCAATTACTGGCATAACTACCCGGCCTTTACTGTGTCGCTGCTGAAATCTTTCTACGGCGATTACGCCACGGCTGAAAACGATTATGGCTATGACTGGTTGCCCAAATGGGATCAACAGTACGATATCAACAAACAGATAGACATGATGGTTCACGGTGAAGTGAATGGGTACTTTATTCAAGGTATCAATACCCTGAACTCTCAACCAGATAAACAGAAAGTATCCAAAGGTTTATCAAACCTGAAGTTTCTGGTCATTCTGGATGCCTTGGCGAATGAAACTTCAACTTTCTGGCGTAATGCGGGGCAATTCAACGATGTTGATACCGCCAATATTCAAACCGAAGTATTCCGTCTGCCAACTACCTGTTTTGCTGAAGAAAGCGGCTCTATTGCCAATTCCAGCCGTTGGCTGCAATGGCACTTTAAAGGTGCCAATCCACCGGGAGAAGCCCTGTCGGATCCTGCCATTCTCTCCGGCATCATGCTGGAACTGAAACGCTTGTATCGTGAAGAAGGCGGCCGTTTGCCAGAGCCTATAGCAGCAATCAAATGGGATTATGCCATCGAACATGAGCCAAGTTCGGAAGAGCTAGCGAAAGAGATGAACGGCTACGATCTTAAAACCGGCAAGCTGCTGAACAGTTTCACTGAATTGAAAGCCGACGGCTCAACGTCCTGCGGTATCTGGATCTACTCAGGTCAGTGGACAGAGCGGGGCAACATGATGGCCCGCCGCGACAACAGTGACCCATCGGGTAAGGGGATAACGCCCAACTGGTCATTTGCATGGCCTGCCAACCGCCGCATTCTGTACAACCGTGCTTCATGCGATGTGCAAGGAAAGCCAAGGGATCCCAGCCGCGTATTGCTCGAGTACAAAGACGGTAAGTGGCAAGGCATAGATGTGCCTGACTTCAATGCCAAGTTGAATGCTCAGGATTCGGCACACCCATTCATCATGCAGGCCGATGGGGTGGGGCACTTGTTTGCACTGCGCGATTTGAAAGATGGTCCTTTCCCTGAACACTACGAACCCTTTGAATCACCGCTGGCGAGCAACCCCTTGCATCCCAAAGTCACCAATAACCCAGTGGCCCGTATGTTCCAGGGAATGCGTGAAACCTTCGGGACCAATGAAGAGTTCCCATATGTAGGCACAACCTACTCAATGACAGAGCACTTCAACAACTGGACGACTCACTGCCGTTTGGCGGCCATTACCCAGCCACAACACTTTATCGAAATCGATGAAACCCTGGCGGCTCAGAAGGGTATTGCCAATGGGGATTGGGTGAAAGTGACCTCCAAACGATCCCATATCATCACCAAGGCTTATGTGACCAAGCGTCTGCAACCCATGATGGTACAAGGTAAAGCTGTGCACACCATAGGTATTCCACGCCATGGCAGTTATGAAGCACTGACGCAAAAGAGCTATATCGTCAATGAGCTGACTTCTGCAGTGGGGGATGCCAATACGCAAACTCCTGAATACAAAGCATTCCTTGTGAATATTTCTAAAGCGGAGGGCTTTTGATTATGGCTTCTCAGGATATTATTCGCCGCTCGGGTACCGCAGATATCACTCCGGCCGCTCATGCCCGCATCGGCGCGGTACAACAAGTGACCAAGCTGTTTGACGCGACTAAATGTACCGGCTGTAAGGCTTGTCAGGTTGCCTGTTCAGAGTGGAACGACCTGCGTGAAGACGTTGGTACTTTCCAGGGCAGTTACCAGAATCCTATGACCCTGTCTCCGGACAGCTGGAACATAATGCAATATCACGAAGTTGTGGATGACAACAAACTGCGTTGGCAGTTTACCCATACCGCCTGTATGCATTGTGCCGACCCGGCTTGTTTGAAAGCTTGCTCAACCGCCGGGGCCATAGTGCAGCATGCCAACGGCACTGTGGACTTTGATTCTGACAAGTGTATCGGCTGTGGTTATTGTGCCAGCGCTTGTCCATTCAATGTGCCCAAAGTGAGCGCAAAGGATAACAAGGCCTATAAATGTACTCTGTGTTCAGACCGGCTCGCCGTGGGTTTGGAGCCGTCATGCGTGAAGACCTGTACCACAGGGGCTCTGCGATTTGGAACCCGCGAAGACATGTTGTTCTACGCAGAAAAGCGGGTCGCACAGTTGAAAGAGCGGGGTTATGCCAACGCCGGCCTGTACAACCCTGAAGGGGTTGGCGGCAGTCACTACATGATGATTCTGCACAATATCAATAAGCCGGAAACCTATGGTATGCCGATAGAACCTCGGGTACCGGTTGCAACCGAAATCCGCCAGGACTGGTTGAAGCCTTTGGGCGCTGCCGGCCTGTTGGCCACAGCGGGTATTGCCTTGCTGCACAGGATTACCGTGGGTCGCAATATCGTTGAGGAAGATCAGCCCGGATATGCAGAGCCTGTCACCGAAGCAGAGGAGGAAAAACAATGAGTAACCAGCCGATGATTGTTCGTCATAAGCTCATTGACCGGATCTGCCATTGGGTCATTGTCTTTGTGGGCCTGGTCACCTTCCTGACCGGGTTTGCCTTCTTCTTTCCATCGTTTCAGTGGCTGAGTGGCATAGTGGGTACGCCACAACTGGCGAAAGTGATGCATCCTTTCTTTGGCATAGCTATGTGTGTGCTGCTGGCAGTGATGCTGCTGCGCTACTACAACCACAACAAATGGAACCGGTATGATCTGCCGTGGATGAAGGCCATTGTGTGGGTTTTGCTTCAGAAAGAGGAAAACATTCCTCCAGTTGGTCATTACAACCCTGGCCAAAAGATGTTGTTCCGCTCGTTTGTGGTTTTCGTGTTGGCGTTTATCGTCACCGGCTTCATGATGTGGCAGCCCTACTTTGCTCCCATGTTCTCTGCCGAAGCGGTGAACTGGGCCACCTTGATCCACTCGGCCTGCGGCATCCTGATGCTTATAGCCTTGGTGGTGCATGTATGGATGGCTTGTTGGATTGAAGGTTCTATCACTGGCATGTTGTACGGCAAAGTGTCGAAGGCCTGGGCCCGCAAACACCATCCGGCCATGTTGAACGAACACGAGGATAACTGACCATGAGTCTTGCCGGCGAGATCCCATCAAGTTTTACCGACAGCTCCCCTTTGGCTTTGAAAGTGCTGATCACGGCCGATCCCAAAGAGGTTTACCTACGCCGCGCGGAGCGCTTGGCCGAGCTTGCCAAGGATTCTTCGCTGGAAGATTATTTGGCGCTGTGTCGCTCCATGGTGTTGGTGCAGAATAAGCTATGCGACACCCTAATGGGGCCGGCACCGGATATCGACACTGGCGCCACTATGCCACTGCGCGGGATCCAGAAAAATGGCTACTGGATAGCACTGTTGCAACAACTGCTCAGTGAACTGCTGGATACTGTGCCTGCCAATGTGGCGCAAGTGATACGGCAGTTGATGCGTCAAACACCCGAGCAACTGCAACAGTGGGCGGGCAGCCTGTTGGATGGCCGATTCAGCCAGGTACCGGCAGAATACCGCTTGTTTTTGTGGGCTGCGTTATCTGTTTATTGGAGTCATTGGGCAGCGGCCGTAGCCAGCCGTATGGATACCACTGAGATTAAACAGCAATCCATGTGTCCTGTGTGTGGCAGTCATCCGGTAGCCAGTGTGGTGGTTGATAAACCCCGTGAAGGCCTGCGTTATTTGCACTGCAGTTTGTGTGAAACACAATGGCATTTTATTCGGGCGCATTGCAGCAGTTGCAATCAAGCAAAAGAGATGAGTTTGTGGTCGTTTGACAAATATCAGACGCCGGTTCGCATTGAAAGCTGCGATGATTGCCACGGCTACAGCAAGATGCTGTTTATGAACCTAGATCCCAGGATGGATGCGGTTGCGGACGATATTGCCTCTATGGCTTTGGATGCCAAGTTAAACGCAAAAGGCTTTCATGCTACTACGGTAAATCCGTTTTTGCTGGCAGATGAGCTCTCTGATTAGTTTGGTTATTGGTGTGAATGGCTAAAAACGCGAATTAAGCTCATAGCAACAAGGACAGCTCAGGGCTGTCCTTGTTTTTTAGTTCTTGCTCTTTGACGCCTGCCGACTCAGAAGGTTGTTTCCCTGCTCAGGGATGCTGCCGATGGAATTGATATCTGGCCTGATGGAACTCATCCGGGCTGTCCGGCGCTTCGCTCTCGCAATAGTCGCTCAAGTGGGCTTGGCTCAGTTGCCATCCTGCCCGCTCGGCGATTTCCCGCAGTTCATCCAAGAGTGCTTCTTCCATGTCGAAATGCAATGCCTGCAGCATACTCGTGCCCCAGAGGCTGAAGCAGCCGTCATTGCTGTATTTGACCAGCGGGCTCTCGGCTATCGGGCGCTTGGCTTCACCGCGCCAGTAACCCAGGTACTCACCATCGGGCAGTTCGGCCACAAAGGCGATGTGCTTGCAGGTATCACTTATGGCTTTAACGTTGGCGGCTATTTCGGGGTCGGCCCAGTCATCTTCATTCAGGTAACTGGTATCCTCCCACGGTGCCCAATCTTCATCTTCAGGAAAGCGGACGAACAGCTCGCTTTCAAGCCAGTCTCGGCAATGTTTAAGCAGGAAGGCCAAATCTTCGGGGCAAGCTTCATTGCCCAGTCTGTGACTGGATATAAAGGTTGTAGGCATAGGTCCCTCTTGGTTGGTGTAAGTTATTGATGGTTAAATTCAATTTTCTTGGCGGCTTTGCGACAGTGGCCTGAAGATCAGTGAGGGAAAGGCCCGGCTCAGAAGCTCGCTGTCCAAAGACAGTGTTTGAGGCACTATGCCCTGTGTTTCCGGCTGCAGCTTGCCAAACTTCCTTGGTCGATAGATTTTGAGGCAAGCCTGCGCCTCAAACAGTTGATATGGCGCCAGAGTCGAATTTAATTTGCACTCCTTGAGGCCTAACTTGAGGCGGACATTGTCCCCGAGCCGCTCAGGCAGCAAGGTCGGCGCCAACTCGCTTGCCAAGTTGGCTTGCCGCTCCTTGAGTATCAAATAAGCGCAGCAATCCGGGTTATCCAGCAGTAGACGGGTCAAGCGTTTCAGCCAAGGCGTCAGGGTCTCGCCCCCTTCCGGTGGCGTCACCAGCAAGAGTTGCTGCTGGTGGAGCTCGTTGGCGCGAAGATGACGAAACAGCCACAGTGGGCCGCCGAGCAGATCGGACAGCTCTTTGAGCCTCGCCCGCTCGGCTTGGGCCTGCTGCCGCTGTTTTGCCAGCGCCTGCGACAAGCGCTCAACCGATATCTCTTCGCGTTTAAGCTGGTACAGATTCAGGTATTCACCCAGAGTTTGGCTGTAGAGCTCCAGATTGTAGCGCCCCTTACGGGGCACCAACTCGCCGCCGACAGAAAAGGGGCGGCAGTCACTCACTCTGAGGTCGGCGCCGAAATGGCGCCGACAAACCCAGGCTGCCTTGAGCCCTGCCAGTTTGGCCGGCAAGTAGTAGCGTGCAACTACCGGTAGGCTAAGCAACATCAGGAGGGCATACAGCAGCCAGTTGATGGCCTTCAAGTCAGGCCTCGGTCGGTAGATGCTGGCGTACGGCCATTACCTGTTGCATGAAGCTCTGCTCTGTGTGGAACAGTTGCCGCAGCAGTTGACGGAAGTTTTTCACCAGCTCATGTTTGACCCCGGGTTCATCCTCAAGCACCACCCGGAAGTAGTTGCCTATGGCCTCAAAGGAGATGAGATCTGTCTGTTCGCCAAATTGGTTTTGGCAGATGGCCTGGATGATCCTGCTCCAGTCTTCGGCATTCATCTCCAGTGGCAGCAGGCTTTGCACGCTGGCGGCCAGCTGTTTCATAGTGGTCGAGTTCAGCTTGAAGATCACGTTAACAAAACCGAAGTTGGCCATGATCTGGTACAGATCGCGAAGATCCAATGGTACGGCCTCATCAGGGGCTTGTGCAGAATCTTCTGTGGTCTTGTCCTCGGCTGAAGTTGCGGCGCTGGCGGCTTGCCATTCAATCTCATGCTGTACTTCCTCGAGGGCGCCCAGCACAGCTCTCGGGGTGGCAAACAGTTCTCGGAACAACTGCCCCAAGGCCTGCATCTGAGTCAGGCTTGATACCTTGGCGGGCTCTACCTCGAAGACACATAGACCTTTATCATCCTGGGGCTGCAGGGCTTGCGCCAGCTCAGGTGCTCTTTGATTGAACACGGCACAGATAAAGCGTTGCCAGTTGACGGGGTTATTCATATTGGCACCAGGGCACTGGGCCTCTATGGCCGCGCCCAGGGCGCGGGTCTCCTCAAATGCCAGATCCAGACTAACGCTGATACCCTGCAAGGTAACCGATTGGCGGATGATGCGACGGAATTTGAGCCGGGTTTCGTTATCTTTAAAGGTAAGACTTGGCTCAGTTTCGGCCCCCGGCGCCTGAGGTGTTTGGGATGGCTGTGGTTTTGGCTGCTGAAGCTTTGCCAGTTTGGCCGCTGCCTGCGCCGGGCAAACCGGTGGCCGCATGGCTTCAAGGTCTGCAATCGCCGAGACTATGACGTCATCACCATAGTAACGGGCAATTATTTGCAGATATTGTCTGGCCTTTTCACCATGCATCAACAGAAAGCCCAATGGATTCATGCCATCGGCATCCGGGGTTTGCGGTTTGACAAAGCCTATGCTGCCCGAGGATTCAGACTTGAGATTCGGATCCAGCATCCAGGGATCGGCCCCCAGTTCCAGCAAACACTCGAAGATCCCGGGGCGATCGGCGAAGGCGGCCTCGAGCAAGGGATGGCTGCGCCCGGGCGTCAGTTGATTGATCTTGGCTCCCTGTTGCACCAGTTGAGTGACCAGCCCCTTCTTGCTGGCTTCGACAGAAGAGTGGGCATCGTAACAGTACTGGCTGGTGATGGCCGCCAGCAGTGGGGTGTCGCCCAAAGGCGAGACGGCATTGATATTGGCGCCGCGGCTCAACAAAAGGTCGATACAGGATTGAATACCAAAGGTGCAGGCTGTCATCAGCGGCGTGGCCCTGGAGTCGGGATCCGGATCCAGTACCTCTATGTCCATTCCGAGATCCAACAGAGCAGCCACAGTCTTGGCGCGATCGATTGGATTGATGTCCGAATAGTTGGACAAACATTTATGCATGGCATTGGAATGATCGAAGCCGCCGACATGATGAATGTCAGCACCGTGCTCGGCAAACCAGCGCAGCAGTTCCGGGCGTCCCGGCATGGCGGCGGCAAAGATCAGGTTATTGCCCAGATTGTTGACTTCATGGATGTTGAATCCGGTTCTTTGCCACAGATAGCGGACAAACTTGAGACTGGTTTCTTCGTTGATAATAGAATGATATCTCTGAACCGTACTCATCACCCCGGATTCGTGGAACTGTCCCACGGGCACTGTCGGGTCGACACCATAGTCGATCAGCAGATCAAACATGGGGCGGCAGTATTCAAAGTCGTTTTCCGCATCGTAGAGAATGCAGGAGAAAATATGGGTGATATCCGGTTTGGTTGGCGTGCGCTCCACATCCAGGGAGTAGGGCTGATCCACAGCGGCTCCCGCCTCCAGCAGAATTTCCACCGCACTGAGATAGAGTTGTTTGTGTTGTTTGAGCTTGGCGTAGCGAAAACAGAGGAAATACAACAGGCTCCAACGACAGGCATCATTGCCATCCAAACAGAGGCGATCCAGATCCTGTTCGCGCTCTATCAGAAGCCGGAATAGTTCCAGGCCGTCCTCTTCAAGCTCCCACAGTACATCTTCGGTCAGCCAACGTACCTCGGTCCAGGCGCGCATAGTCGGGAAACGTTGCAACAGATATTGCGCCAAAGACCAGCGTTTCTTATGCAGTGCCAGGGTAATTGCCGTTGCCGGGGCTTTGTGGTTGCCGGAGAAGCTCTGATGCACATCGGCCAGTTCAAAATCCGGGAACAGGGCAACGATATCGCCCACAAGTTGTGGACTTTGCAGTGAGTGTATCGCCCAGGCGACCGCATCGGCCGGGATCTGGAATTGTTGTCTCAGCTGCAACAGGCGCCGTATTACAGGCTCGTTGCGGGTGCGTATCGCCAGCTCCAGCAGTGAACCTCCGTCATATTGCCGTTGCAGATCCAATCCCAGACGCAGCAAGAGTTCAAAAATGGCTTCGCGATCCTGAGAGGTTTCCTCCGGTTTGTTGGCGAAACAGTGGAAATAACCTGAGACCATCTCCTCTGTGACTTCAACCTGGGTATCACTCAAGGCAATTAAGGTTTCCAGCGTGGCCAGGTCACTGCAGTATTCGAACGCCCAGTTAAGGGTCTTTGGGCTCAAGGGCGGCAGGAAACCTTCGCCCAGCATCTGCTGCACAAACTCATGATCTCTGCGAAGCAAGGCGATATCCAGAGCGGTCCATGCGGAATCTGTCTGTAGCAGGCTGCTGAGCCCTGCCTCCTGCAGCATGCTGAACATGGCACGCTTTTGCGCCGGGTTGGGCTTAACCCTGAGATGGCTTGGATAGAAATGGCTTACCCACATTTCATCATCCATACGGCAGTTTTCATTCACCGGCTCGCCGCGCAGAGCAAAGTTGGGGTTGATGCCACCTTGCAACAATACCTTGAGCAGTTCGAGCCTGGCCTGGCTGATAGTCAGAAACAGGGCACTGCGATTCTCAACGGGATCCACGGCGCCGTGGCGCAGCAACAGGGCGACTTCATCCAGTCTGTCCTGCTCCATGGAACACAAGGAATAAAGAGGCGTACAGAAGAGTTCGGTGCCACCGGCCGTGGTGAAAGCGAATGCCTGGTTGACATCGGCGCCCTTGGCAATGGCCAACTCGGCAAATCGGCAGCGTTGGCTGGATGACAGGTTGGTGTGACACAGGATAGGGCCGATAACCGACTTGCCAATGAAATCTGCTTGGGTTGTCAGATAACGCTCAACCTCGGCGGCATCGACAGAAAACAGATCCAGGCTGTCATCCAGTACCAGACGGGACTGCAGCTTCTCCTTGTTCAGCAGCATGCGCGCCACTTCCGGCTGATGGTGGCTGATATCCGCTCCCAGTTCTACCAGGCGAGTCAACAATAGGCGTTGACCATTCTTTATCGTCATCGCCAGCAAGGTGTTACCAGAGTAACGTCGCTCTAAGTCACAGTCGTATTGCTGTTCGAACAACATATTGAAAATGGAGAGTATTTTCAGTTCTGGCATGGGAGAGTTGAACAGCTGAAACAGCAGTGAATCACAATATTCGCGCTCTTCACTGCCTTGATATTCAATGCCGTGAGACAGCAGTAACTGCACAGTTTGTTGCTCCAGCGCCGGGTTACGACTGAAGCAGTGCCAGAAGAAACATTCATCATCCAAAAGCGGCAGTTGCTGTTCCAACACCGCCTTGACCATACGATAGTCACCGCGGCAGGTGGCCAATGACAAGAGGTTAAATTCACCCTGCCACAGTATATTGAGATTAACCTCTTGCTCGCTGAGCATCTGCACCATCTCTGCCGAGCGCAGCGCTCGTTGCAGCAGATGATTGGGTTTACGCTCTTTATCCAACAAGTGACGAATACCGGCGCCCAGTTTTAATAGGTGCTGGACGACTCTGTCAAACTTGGGATCGGCCTGTTCCAGCACAAAGTCCAGTGGCCTGCATTGGCGAAGTCCGTCCTGAACCAGGTTGTGATCGACATTGTTTGTACTGACAATTTGGCTGATAGCCACCAGATCCTGGTTGAGAATGTGATCCTTGAGCGCACCGCCTAAGCTGCGGCTGTCTTCCGTGAAATGTTCCATTGATTAGTCTCTTGATGTTGTAACTGCATCACCGCCTTGCGGGCGTGATTACACTAAAGGGTCTAAGTCCATTGATAAACCGGACAAAAGGGACAGCAAGTGTGAGAGATTGTCCCTAGCATTAGCGCCATTTGGAGTCGTCTTTACTTTATGAACCTGGGGCTGTTATCACCGAAATCCATGATGGCCAGCTCGCTTTGGTTTGCCGCACCGTCAATGATGCGTTTGACCAGTGACAAACAGTCGCGAAAGCTCTGCTCTGCTTGGCCCAAACAGTTATGGTGCACTATGGCGCCGTGGCTGAGTATGCCAAGGGCTGTGAGCCGGGCCTGAAATTCCCGGGCAAATGCCTGTATCTGTCCGGCTTCATCGTCGCCGGATAAATACTCAAGCGCTAAGAAAAGCATTGAATCGCTGAGCTTTTCGACACATTCGGCGTCTAGCTCAAATTCAGTAATGAGTGTATTGAGTATCTCGATTGACGCGGCCACCTCAGTATTCAGCTGGATAATCAGCATATAAGGAGCGTCATAGTCGTCGAGTCGATTGAGATAGCGTTGTACTTTGTCGGTGGGTTGGGCGCTTTGCCACTGTGCAATACCTTGCATATGTTTCCCTGTCATGGCGGCCTAGAGGCCTGTCCTGTGATTTATCCCGCTGAGCCTGCCTGGGTTGGGCTTGTCAGCGAAATGGCCGACGGGGATTATCCCACTCTCTTGCTTTACTGCAAAGTTTGCAAAGGTAAATCTTTGAGGTTGCCCATTGTTTACTCGATTTCCTCTGAAGCAGAGTTTTCCGGTAACATCTCGCAGTGACAGAGCTTGCCGATGCAGGCATCTGTGCCGTTATTTCGTCTTTTTCACACGAGTATGGGAGGTAGTGTGGTGCGCATGGAAGCAATAGAGGAAGGTTTCAAGTTAGTGGCCGAGGCCAAGTTCCGTAACAAGTCTGCTCTGGATAGAGCCAGAAAAATCTGGTCGGGGAACAATGTGAAGCCTTGCCTGGATAAGTTTGTTTTTCTCTTGAAAACGACTGATTGGAGCAATCAAGCTGAAGCCGAATTGTGTGCCAAGGTTGCCGTTGCCCTGTGCTCATCAAAAATATCCATTGCTTCAAGCATCATCTCTGCCAAATCCCCTGAGATTATCGCCGTTACCAATACTCTCCTGGACCGAGGGGAGTGTGAGCTTATCGCTGATCCCAAATCTAACTTCAGCTCGGTAGAGCTGGCCCTAACCCTGTGCCAGCTTTATTTCTATCATGGCTATGCTGACCCACAGACCCGCGCCTCGATAGCTCCGACTGTAGTAAAAATGCTGGAGTTGTACCCTAACCTTGATTGTTCCCTGGCGCTGGGGTGTATCTCCTGTCATCCGCAAGCCGAGAGCCTTTATGCGAGGGTGATATATGCCTGTATGCTCAATCGTGACATCTATCAGCATTGTCCTGCAATAGCCGATATTGCCGGAGATATGCTGGCGGCCGGTGAATACAAAGGCTTTTTGTATAAGCACTCTTTGAAAGTCTTTGAGAAAGTTATCTCCTTCAAAGAAACCTGGGATGCATCTGAACTCGGCTACCTTATTGAAAGTTTGCTCATTGAGCCTCTTGATGTGGAAATGCGCAGCCAGGCAGAGTTAATTGAATCGAATCATAGGCTTGCCAAGGTGTTAAAGAACAAGTCGGATAAAAAATATTATAAGCAACAGGCCGAGTATATTGAGCATCATTATCCGGAGTTTATTAGCCTCAATCGCCAGGAGGCAGTTCGCAAGTTGGCTGTGTCCCGGAAGTTTTATGATTTTGCTTGCCGCGTTGCCGGGCAATATGCTGCCATCAATGACAAGGCCAGACAGCTGTCTGAGCTACTGCTCGAGGCCAATCGCTTTGCCAAAGGCCCTAAAAAGTTTGCCACCGCGTCAACTGCGGTGAATAGTTTTAAAGATTTCGGGTTGAAGTTGCTGGTTATTGAAGAGCTTATGTATAGACAAGACTCGCTTTCGCCCAAGTTTTCATTGGCGGAGTTTGCCGCAGAGTATTGTGGTGGCGAAATTGAGCGCAATGATGCCGGGGAGATACCACAGGTGATAGATTTTTATCAGGCGCTGGATATCGCCGATACGGAACTGGCAAAGGTAACCGAGCTCTATCAGGACGATGGTTTATCCGGTGGGGCTGAGGTCTATTACAATATCAATCCTTATTGGGATCCCGGATGCGGCGACAGCATATTGGCGGTGAAGGATATCGCGGCTGAAGACTTAAGCCTGCTTCCCAATCTTAAATTGATCACCACCACTGACCTTAACAACCTGAGCGCAGGTTTTATTGCGGCAGCCGAAAAACGCGGCGTTAAGGTTATCGAAGAGTGAAGTTAAGCCGTTTTGGGATGGCACAACCTGGGTTGGTTTCAGCATAGGTTGTGCCAAGGCCAATTAACCACTGACAGGCGGAAAATCCAAAATAGCGGTGGCGACATTGAAGTAGACGATGACACCTATGATATCGGCTATCGAAGTCACCAGCGGCGCGCTGGCCGAGGCCGGATCCAACTTGAACTTGCTCAGCAAGAAGGGCAGGGACATGCCTATCAGGCTGCCGATAATCACCACAAGTTGCATAGTCAGGGCGACCACCAGGGCGATATCACCGCCGCGCCAATAACCCAGGGTAAATACCGCAATGGCCATGGTGGCACCCAGCAAGCCGGCTACAAACAGCTCTTTGGCCAGTAGCGACAGCCAGTCTTTGAGGACGACCTCCCCGGTGGCCAGCGCCCTGACCATCAAGGTGGCAGACTGCGAACCGGCGTTGCCGCTGCTGCCGATGAGCAGTGGCAAGAAGAACACCAGGGCAACATAGGCTGTGATGGTATCTTCAAAGTAGGCGATCCCTGTGCCGGAAAACACATTGCCGAACACCAGCAACACCAGCCAAAAGACTCGCTTACGATAGAGCATGCCAATGCTGGCTTCCTTGAAAGAGCAGGCCAACTGCCCCACGGCGCCGTGTTTGCTGAATTCGGCATCGGCCTGGGCACTGGCCACATCCATGGCATCATCATAAGTGACTATGCCGACCAGTTGGTCGTTGCCGTTGACCACGGGCAGCGCCAGCAGATCATAGTGGGCTATCATCTGCGCCGCTTCTTCTTTGAAGGCTTCCGCTTCTATGGCAATGGTCTGCTCTTTCATAAAGTCTCTCACCAACGCCTTGGGCGGCGCGATGATGAGCTGACGCAGCGACACATTGCCTATCAGGCGTCCGCGCTCATCCACCACATAGGTCTGGTAGATGGTTTCCAGATCCGCTGCCACTTTCCTCAGGCTGTCTATGGCCTCTTCTGCGGTTTGATTGACCCGCAGCAGGGCATAGTCAGAGGTCATAATGGAGCCGACCTTGGAGTCATCATAGGCCGCCAGGGTACGCATGTCCTCGCGTTCCGCCTTGGCCAGTGTCGGCAGCAGCAGGGCTTGCTGCTCAATCTCCAACTCGTTGTAGAGGTCGGCGCGCTCGTCTGCCGCCATCTCCATGATAATTTTCCCAAGGGTTTGATGATCCAGTGCTTCCGCCAGCAGCTTTTGCTGCTGATGGGGTAGATACCGCAGCAGCGCCGCCGCGGTTTTGGGCTGGCACAGGGTCAGTATTGAGGCCGTTTGCTGGCTGTCGAAGGTCGGCAGTACGGCGGCTATGTCCGCCGGATGCAGCTCGGATGCCAGCATCTGCATCGCCTTGGCGTCTTTGTTGGCCAGAATAAGGTGCAGGTTGAGTATGATGTTGTTGCTGTTCATAGGTCATTCTCCCAATGAGCTATCAAGAAAAGAAAAATTGTATGCCGGCGCCAAATTGGCGGGCGCCACCGCCATACTGATTGCCATAACCCAATTGCCACTGCCAATGGGCGTTGGGTTGGTTTTGCCAGAGTAGCTGGTAGCCATAGTCGCCTTGGCCCAGATACTGGTTTTCAAACAGCAGGGTTTGCTGCTGAACTTTGAAGCCGGCTCCCAGGCCAAAAATCATTGTCGGGCCTTCACCCGACTCCAGGCTCAGCCCCAAGTTGTTGCGTACAAAGAAGCCTTGGGTGGCAATCGGCAGATCGCTACTGAACAGGGCGTGACCCTGCCAGCCATCTCTGTGATGACGCCCCAGCTCCAGTGCCAGAGTCTGAGATAAGCCGTTTGTGGCCAGCGGTTGTTTGTAGCCGAGTTGCCAGCCGCGGCTCTCATGTCTGTCCCAGGGGGCATCCCGGTCGTCTGTTTGCAGTTCCAGCGCCAATTCGCCGCCAAAGACGGCTTGGTTGAGCCCCAGGGCAAAGCCGTTGTTGCCCGCTTGTCGTTGCCAGTCGACAGCGAGTTCTGTGGCAGCGGCAATATCGGGATCTTCCAGCAACTGAATGCCGGCATGCAGTTGTCCATGCCAGAGCAGGCCGCCCAGCAGCAGCGTATTGGTATATCTGAGTTTCATGCTTGTTCCTCCTGTGTGGGGGAACACTCAAGGTCGTAGATGGGGCAGCGGCAGCAAGGCTGTCCTAAGTAAAAAACCTTTATGGATGCATTAGTTTGCAGCCACAGGAGAACACTGCGGCATGCGTATGCATGTAAAGCTCAACAAGGTTTTTATGGGGAGTAACGGAAAAAGGGATTCTTTAATACGCTACTGCCAGTCCTGGCAGTAGTTTGCGAAGCTGCAGACTAGTGCCGGGCAAATAATCCTGTCTGACTGACAGGGCATCTACTGTCACCTATGTGTGTGTCCACAGTGGGTCTCCGTATGGTTAATTAAGCGGCGATTGTATGGTCGAAACCAAACAAGTCAAGCGGGAGATCGAAAAAGCCTGTCAAACAGGTTTTTTTAGCCACAAACAGCGGCTTTATGTTGCTTATTTGTTGGGCTATTGGGCGCTGTTGGGGGGTAATGGGTAGCCGGAAGGTTGTTTTTGGTGTGCTATTGGACAAATCTCAGCAGCGGCTTAATATCAACACTATTACTCAGCAGGGTTACCGGAGCCGCAGCGCTTTTCATGTCTTCCAATATCCGCATCGCCAGTCTGAATCTGTTCAATTTTGCCATGCCGCCGCTGGCGTTTCATGAGTTCAACAACATCTATACCCAAGGGCAGTGGCAACAAAAGTGCGACTGGACAGTCCGCTGGCTGCAGCAGGCGCAGCCAGATCTGGTGGGCTGGCAGGAGGTATTCAGCCCCGAGCCGCTACGCGAATTGTGTCAGGCTGCCGGTCTTGCCCACTTTGCGCTGGTGGATTCGCCGGTCATAGAAGGCTTTGTTGCCCGCAAGAGTGTGGTGGCACTGGCAAGCCGTTTTCCGATTGTTTCCTTGGCGGCGGTGGAGCTGGATAGCGAACTGGCATTTTCACTTGGACTCAAGGAAGAGTTTCAAAGTAGTCGCCAGATACTGCGAGCCACCTTGATGCTGCCGGGGATAGGCCACTGTGATACTTACGTGGTGCATTTCAAATCACCTCGCAACAAGTTGTCCAAGGGCGCGGTCGAGTTGCAAGGTGCCGCCGGGCTGCTGGCAGAGAGTGCGCTGGGCCACTGGTCAGCCACTTTGCAGCGTGGCAGTGAGGCCATGTTGTTGTATCAGGCGATACTCAAGCGGCGCCGGCAAAGCGACAACGCTGTGGTGTTGATGGGGGATTTCAACGCCGGCATAGATTCCAGTGAACTCAAGGGCCTATTGGTGGGCGCCGGACAGCTCTACAACGGGGATATTCGCGCAGCAGGCCTTCACGGCCTGCCTGATGAAAGGTTGAAACTGCAACTGGCACATTTTCAGCTGCTTGACGCCTGGCAGCTCTGGCTAGAAGTCTCTGAGCAAACTGGCGATCAAGTGACAGCTACTCGCCCCGTGACCCATTTTCACGGCTCTCAAGGCAGTGTGGTCGACTATCTGTTGTTGAGTCAGGAGTTTGATGCCCGTAGCCAGCATAGCCTGGCAGAAGTGGTGGATTATCGGGTCTATGACAAACATCTGCTGCGGCCGCAGTTTGAGCAGGATGCACAGGCGAGCGACCATACACCAATACTGGCAGAAGTCCGTTTACGCCATCCTTGACGTTGCACTCAGGTGGGCTAATCAAACGGCCAAAAGTCCCAAAAACGCGCGAAAAAGTTGTCGAAAACTCCTGTGGTGAGCCGACTTTTAGGCTATTATTCGCCCCTTGAAAAGTCAGTCGGGTCATCAGGACCCGGTTGCCGACACTCCAGACAGGCGCATCATGGTACTCAAAATCAAACTTAGACCCGGCCGGGAAAAATCCCTGCTGCGGCATCACCCCTGGGTCTTTTCCAGCGGCATTCACAATATCAAAGGCAAACCACAAATGGGCGAAACGGTTGAAGTTGTTGCCCATGATGGCCGCTGGCTGGGGCGGGGCTCATGGTCGCCGGAGTCGCAGATCCAGGTGCGGGTTTGGAGCTTTAATCGCGATGAAGAGATAGACAGGGAGTTCTTCAAACGCCGCATAGTGCGGGCCCAAAAGGGGCGTGATGCCCTGATTGCCGAGAAGGGGCTCACAGGTTATCGCCTTATTGCCGCCGAGTCGGACGGTTTGCCCGGGATCACCATAGACAAGTATGCCAATGTGCTTGTGTGTCAGTTGCTGTCGGCCGGCGCCGACTATTGGCGCGATACATTGGTCTCTGTGCTCTCTGAGCTCTACCCGGACTGCGCCATCTACGAGCGCTCCGATGTCGAGTCACGTAAAAAAGAGGGCCTGGAGCTGGTTACCGGCCTGCTGCATGGCGAATTGCCGGCCATGCCTGTGGTGATAGAGGAAAACGGTATCAAGATCGCCGTGGATGTGACCAAGGGTCACAAGACGGGTTTCTATCTGGATCAGCGTGACAACCGTGCCATGGCTGCCCGTTTCGTCAAGGGTAAGTCTGTGCTCAACTGCTTCTGTTATACAGGCACTTTTGGCCTCTATGCCGCCAAGGGCGGCGCCGCCAGTATTGAGAATGTCGATGTTTCCAAGCTGGCGCTGGACACGGCGAAGCAGAACATGGCACTCAATCAACTGGACGACAGCCATGTGCATTACCATGAGGCCGACGTCTTCAAGCTGCTCAGACAATATCGCGATGAAGGGCGTAAGTTTGATGTCATAGTGCTGGATCCGCCCAAGTTTGCCGATAACAAGGCGCAACTCAACGGTGCCTGCCGCGGTTATAAAGATATCAATATGATCGCCATGCAGCTGTTGCAGCCGGGCGGCACTCTGTTGACTTTCTCCTGCTCGGGGCTGATGCAGGCGGATCTGTTCCAGAAGATAGTGGCCGATGCGGCGTTGGATGCAAAGCGTGAGTTGCAGTTTATCGAGCGCCTGTCACAGGCTTCGGATCACCCCATAGGTGGCGCTTTCCCGGAAGGCTTTTATCTCAAAGGTTTGGTGGCCAGAGTCTGGTAACTCAGGCCACTTTGATTAACCAGGCATGATCAACAAAGAACAAAGGGGGCCTGGCTCCCTTTTTTGTTCCTAATCTTTTTCAACCACCGCTATCTGTGCTGTTGTCGTCTTGGGTTAACCCCTGGCGCCCTTTACTCTATGGGGAAAAGGGGCTTAAATGCGGCAAGGTCTATTAAGTAAACAGGAACATAGGATGTTTAAGAAACTGCTTGCCGCAATTGGCGTTGGTGGTGCCAGTGTAGATACCCGCTTGCTCAATGCCAGCCTGCAACCCGGGCAAACCTTTGAAGCCAGAATCGTGCTCAAAGGCGGCGAGGTAAGCCAAAGTATTGCCGGCCTGGAGCTGGCCCTAATGACCCGGGTTAAAGTCAGTGATGGCGACAGCAGCTTTATCAATCATTGCCTGGCCAGCTGGCGCATCAGCGAGGGCTTTGAACTTCAGGCCGGAGAGGTGAGAGAACTGCCTTTCATCGGTCAGTTGCATCCTGAGACCCCATTTACCGAGTTGCCTGTGCGTAACAATCAATGCCGGGTCTGGCTGCAAACCGGGCTGGCGATAGATTACGCCATAGATCCGGGCGATCAGGATCTGCTGCAGATCCAGCCTACCCAGCTGTTGCTGCACCTGCTGCAGGCCATGGAGGAGCTGGGCTTTGTCCTTAAAAAAGCCGATGTCGAGCAAGGCTATATCAACACCTCTGGGTTTCGCAGTGGTTCAGGCTGCTATCAAGAGTTGGAGTTTGTACCCGCAGGGCTTGGGATCCGCCTTTTGCGTGAAGTGGAGCTCACCCTGGTACCGGCCGGAAAGCAAACCCATATCTTGCTGGAGCTGGACCGGGCCTTTCGCGGCGATGGCTATCTGAGTCTGACCTTGGATAACCAGGCCGATTATCCCCAGGTGTTGGCTGCGTTGCAGCCTCATCTGGTTTGAGTCGACTGGCTTGAGCCTGGCGTGAGTCATCCCCATATCTCACAATGTGTGGCGATAACGCCGCTTGAGAGGAGAGTTCTATGTTGATTGCTTGTCCCCAGTGCGCTGGAATGAACCGGGTGCCGAAAGAACGGCTGTCTCAAGGCCCTAAGTGCGGTCACTGTAAGCAGCCTTTATTTCAGGGCAAACCCTTTGAGCTGACCGGCGCCAACTTTGCCAACCATGCCCACAAGTCAGAGCTGCCGTTGGTGGTGGATTTCTGGGCCAGTTGGTGTGGCCCCTGCAAACAGTTTGCCCCCATATTCGAGCAGAGTGCCGCCGAGCTGGAGCCGGAGTTTCGTTTTGGCAAGCTGGATACCGAGGCTCAGCAAGCGCTGGCGGCTCAGTATGGGATCCGCTCCATTCCGACCATAATGCTGTTCAAAAATGGCCGCGTGATAGCCCAACAGGCCGGTGCCATGCCCAAACAGGCATTCCAGCAATGGCTCAAGAGCCAGCCAATTTGAGGCTGGATAACAACAAAGCTCTGGTGGTGCTGGTTCATGGCTTCAATAAAGATGAGCGCGACATGGAGTTTCTGGCCCAAGGCTTGGCCCGGCAATACAGTATCCTGTGCCCCAGATTGCCCACCCGTTTCGGCTCACTGCAACAAGCGGTGGCGACACTGCGCCAGGCGCTGGATGAGCAGAATTGGCAGCAGTATCCCAGGGTGCACTTTGTGGCTCACAGTATGGGGGGCTTAATCGTCCGGCAACTGCTGGCAGAGCAGCCGCCCGACAATTTGGGCCACAGTGTGTTTATTGCCACGCCCCATGATGGTTCACCGCTGGCGAGCCTGGCCGATAAGCTTCCGGGATATTCCCGGCTATTTCAGCCGCTGCAATCTCTGCTGCCGGGGCAGCGCTGGGCAAGTTGGCGCGAGGATAGTCAGGCTCATCTTGGGATCATCGCCGGCAGTGGGACTCAGGCTCCCTTGGGTACCTTGATTGACGGCGAGTCCGATGGCCGGGTACCCCTGGCTTCCACCCGTTGTGATGATGCCAGTGATTGGATGGTGTTGCCCCTGTGCCATAAGGCCATACATTGGCATCAGGATACGCTGGCGGCGGTACAGGGCTTTCTTGAGCGCGGCCGCTTCGGCGCTGACTAAGAGGCAAGAGGCTAAGAAAAGTGCCACTGAGTCTCCCGGGTGTTCCGGATAAGCTTACAGATTGTCATTCCGGACCGGGTTCGCACCTTGCAAAATACTCAATTATTATTCACAGAGGGTTTCCAGGCTCACTCAGTTTGGGGGAGCTTATTTATCAGGAGCGAATTTGGCCGCGAAAAAAGGATGGTTGAGGCGACTGACAGCCTGGTTGATAAAACTGCTGTTGGGGCTGGTGATACTGTCCCTGCTGATGGTGATTACCCTTAAGTTTGTTAACCCACCGCTGTGGAGTTGGCGTATTGAACGCTATTGGTTTCCGCCTGCGCTGGTCAAACAGGTACAACATCAGGTGCAACATCAATGGCAGCCGCTGACTAAGATATCTGCCAATATGCAACTGGCGGTGATCGCCAGTGAAGATCAGCGTTTTGCCCTTCATTCCGGTTTTGATCTCAAGGCGATTCAGAATGCCATAGAGGAAAAGCTCCAGGGGGAGCGTCTCAGAGGCGCCAGCACCTTGAGCCAGCAAACCGCCAAGAACCTGTTTATGTGGTCTTCGCGCAGCTTTATTCGCAAGGGGGCCGAAGCTTGGTTCACCCTGCTTCTGGAGCTGGTGTTGGATAAGCCCAGGATCCTTGAGTTGTATCTGAATATTGTCGAATTCGGCCCGGGGATCTACGGCGTCGAAGCGGCGGCGCAGCACTACTTTCATAAGAGCGCCGCCCAGTTGTCGTCCCGCGAGGCAGCCTTGCTGGCCGCCTTGTTGCCCAATCCCTGGCAATATCAAATCAATCCCCCCAGCGCTTACATGAACCGCCGCGCCGACTGGATCCAGCAACAGATGCGGCAACTGGGAAGCGGAACCCTGAAGCAATTGCAATAAAAAAGCCCGCTGGTCAAACGGGCAAACCTGCAAAGGGAGAACAGCTCTAAAAGTTGTATTGCACTCCTATGGCTGCGCCGTCATCTTCTGAGTCGGCCATGCCGGCGAGGCTGGAATGGATCTCACTGCAGTCTTTCCGAGCCTCCAGGAATAGGGTCACACTGCGGTCCAGCTGATAATGCAATCCGGCAAATACGAACTGCCGCTTGAATTCATCGCCGCCATAGGCGCTGGCATATTCGGCACCGGCATCGAGCATGTTGTAGGAGATGAATGGACGCAGGCCATTGATAAATTGATAGGATATCCAAGTTTCCACACCTTGGGATTTTGGCAACATGCGCCCCAAGTTATCGGTATCGTGCCAGGCGTTGTGATTGTAGTTGGCTGCTGCAAACAGGCCGTCACAGCCAAAGCAACCATAGCTGACTCCCATGCCATAGATGTAATCTGTCTCTTGTTGCTGCCGTTGGCCGGTACGTATGATATCTATATCACCCGTGTTGACACCCAAGGTGAGTTTCCAACCTCCGCCCAGCTGGTAGCCAAGGGCAACTCCGTAGGTGTTGTACATTCGCACTTGAGTGTCATGGAATGAGTCATTCAACATGGAACCCGGAGGGAAAGGATTTATTGGGTCACCACTGGCCTTGAGTTTGGTTAATTCATCTTTAATTTGTGCCTGAACAGCCAACTCGAATGCTCCCCAGCTGTTGCGGTATTGCATGATTTTGTCACCGCGGCCGACACCATTGATTGCGCCATCGCCTTTGTTATAGCTGAATACTCCGGCAGCGTTGCCATCCCACACCATGCCTTGGTTGGTGGCACCGACAACGTCGTACCATACCCCCCATTGCTTACCGAAGGAGAGGCGGCCATAGTTTTCATGGCTGAAGCCGACATAACCCAATCTATTACTGAGAAAATCGTCACTTTCGGCATGTAAGGCACTGTCGCTGCTGTATACCAAATCGGTTTTGCCAACGGCGTTGACGCCCCATTCGAATAGGGTGTCTATGACCCAGCCGTTATTGAGCTTATGGTCGAAGCCGAAGCGTACTCTGGAGCCGGCATTGGCCATCTCGGTTTTTCCCTGGGTGTTGATCACATGCAGTTGCAACCTACCGCCTACAATCACCTGGTTATTCTCATCGCCATAGATTTCGACGGCACTGGCCGTAAAACTTGCCAATATTGATATGACCAATAAGGCTATGGGTTTAATTGCCGGACTTGAACCTTTCATCTTGTTTTTGTTTCACTCTCACTATTTTTATCCGGATTTTATTGAGGCTTTTTCTTTTTGAAAGTGGTTTGTTCTGACTCTTGTGGAATTAACACTTGTTGCCGAGTTCTGTGGCTAAATTATTGATGGGTTTTAATCTACGTTGATGATGGTTGTTTTTCTCTAACCTTTTAATTATCGGTATTTTGTATTTTCCTTTGAGTAGGTTTTTACACTTAAGTGAAAAGTGGAATATAAAGCATGATTAATTTTTGTGTTTAATCCGTTTTCGCTTTTCGGTTTTTTGTTGTTTTTTGGTGGTATGGCTTGTTTTCAGGTTTCAGTTGTTGGCTTTTGTGATTGGTTTTGTGTTTTGAATTGTTGCTATATATTTTGTTTTTTTATTGCTAATAAGAAGATTGTTTGTTTTTTGAACTTACTCTTATCAAGCTTGATCGATAACACTATGAATAGATTTAATAATCTATTATTAATTAATATTCATGAATTTGCTTGAATTCACTGTTGTACTATTGCCGATCACATTGTTTTTAACTTATTCAAGATTATTAAAATCACAACACTCTCATATTCAGTTTCTACTGAATTAAATTTCGAGTGGCTAAAAATAAAACAGCGTTAGGTGGATGCTATGGAATATGTAAATTTTTTTGTAGGTTTGTTGGCCATTCTTGGCTTGGCACTCTTGGCTAACCTTAATAACTGGCGCCAGATAAAAATCCGTTATGTGATACAACTGCTGCTGGTGGAATTGTTGCTGGCTTGGTTCCTGTTGAACTCTTCTGTTGGGGTGACAATAGTGGGAGGCTTTGCCGCCGCCTTCTCCAAGTTACTGGAGTTTGCCAAGCAAGGGACGGATTTTGTATTTGGCAGTGTGACCAATGAGGGGGGATTTACCTTTTTCTTCATGGTGTTGATGCCGATTATTTTCATTTCTGCCTTGATAGGTATATTGCAGTACTTGAGAGTCCTGCCCTTGATCATCAAGGGGATAGGTATCTGTCTCAGTAAGATTAACGGTATGGGAAAGTTGGAGTCATTCAATGCCGTGAGCTCCATGATTGTGGGCCAGTCAGAGAACTTCATTGCCATCAAGAACCTGGTTCCCCACATGACAGACAAGCAGATGTACACCCTATCTGCCACAGCCATGTCCACAGTATCCATGTCGATTGTCGGTTCCTATATGCAGCTTATAGAGCCGCGTTTTGTGGTGACCGCCTTAATACTGAATATGTTCAGTACCTTTGTGGTGCTCAATATTATTAACCCCTATGAAGTGGATAATTCGACCACAGACCAACTGATGACTGCCGATAAAAAGAGTAGTGGCAAGGTCAGTTTCTTCGAGATGCTGGGGGAATATATCATTGCCGGTTTTACCGTTGCCGTCATAGTCGCGGCCATGTTGATTGGCTTTATTGCCCTGATTGCCTTGGTCAACTATCTGTTTGAGGTGGTGTTCGGTATCAGTTTCCAACAGGTATTGGGTTATGTGTTCTATCCCTTGGCCTGGTTGATAGGTATTCCTGCCAGCGAAGCGATGCAAGCGGGCAGTATCATGGCCACCAAGTTGGTAACCAATGAGTTTGTCGCCATGATAGATATGAGCAAAATGGTCAAAGAGGGGGCCTTGTCGGCTCATACCACTGGAGTGTTGTCTGTGTTCCTGGTGTCTTTTGCCAACTTCAGTTCAATTGGAATGATCGCCGGCGCGGTGAAGGCGCTCAGCCCCGAAAAAGGTGCTGTAGTATCCCGCTATGGTCTCAAACTGGTTTACGGGGCGACTCTGGTCAGCTTATTGTCGGCGGTTATTGCAGGCATCATGCTCTAAGCAGTGGGGAGCCGAGGCTCCCCCGGTTTCTTCAAACCGAGTCTGCGGTGGCCGGTAAGCTCTCTAGCGCCCCTGGCGTGTCGGCACATACGCGATTGCGGCCACTGTTTTTGGCTTGGTATAGTGCGCGGTCGGCTCGTTTTACGGCCGCTTCTATCGATTCTGTTGCAATTTCAACCTCGGCCACGCCCAAGCTTATGGTGCAACTTATCCTGTCTCCCGTGTCGGCGGTTAGCAGCATCGCTTCGACATTGAGGCGCAGCTGCTCGGCTCGCTGCAAGGCTTGGCTTAGGGAGGCTCCCGGCAGCAAGATCACGAACTCTTCACCGCCGAAGCGGGCCGCCATCTCGGCTCCTTGGCAGTGTTGTTTCAATATTTTGGCCAGGGCGACTATCACCCTGTCGCCCAAGTGATGACCAAAGTTATCGTTGATCTGCTTGAAACTGTCTATATCCAGAATAAGCACAGAGATAGCCTCGCCATTGCGGCCGGCCAGCTTAAGTTGATAGTCGGCCTCAGAATAGAAATAGCGCCGGTTATAGAGTTTGGTCAGAGGGTCTGTGGCCGCCTGGCGTTTGAGTTCTTCCTGCGAGGCGCGGATATCCTCCAGGATTTTAATCCTGTAGGAGATGATAAATGCCAGGGTCAGGGCTTCCAGCATAATACCTATGCCGACCCCGTGGCTGCTGAGATAGCTCGGAGAGATCAAGCCCTTGTAGAAGAGCACGGCTATGCCGTTGAAGATCACGAAGAAGCTGTGGCCCACCAGAAAGTACTTCACCAGGGGGTTGCCCTTGCGATAGAGGGAGATACTCACAGAGAAGGTCACCAGCATCATGAGTGCAGCCAGGCTGCTGGCGGGTTTGAGTGCCGCTGAGATATCAAATAAGCCCCAGAACAGGGTCGCCAGCAGTAACAGCAACATCAGCTGCAACGCCTTGTGCTCTGTGGGGTAGAACTGCCTGGTCTCGAAGATGGCCGTCATAAACAGCAGCAGGAAAATCGGCATGGTGATCAGCGACAGATTGAGCATGAAGACGCTCGAGCCGTAGGCGTTGAACACGCTGGCAACTAGACCATAGGACAGGGCAATCCACACCAGACCGGAGATCAGATACAGCGAATAGTAGATGTTCTCTTTCTTACTGGTGGCGAAATACAGCAGGCAGTTGTAGAACACCAGTGCCAGCAACATGCCCACCATAAGTGCAATATCATAGTGAGTGCTCACCAGGGCCCGCCGCGAGTTTTCCTCATCCATCAGTGTCATGGCAAACCATTGATGGGAGTAGGCGTGGCTACGAATATACAGGGTTGTTATCTGATCTGGCGCCAGAGTCAATGGGTAGACGGCTGTACCCCGATACATGAGTGGGTTGTCTGCGGCCTGTTCGAGGTCCAACTGCTCGTGTCGTTGCAGTTGTTGGCCGCTTTCCTCATAGATGTCGATTTGCTGCACATGGTAAGCATGGGGCAGGTGTAAAAACAGCGGCTTTTCCTGCGAGAGCCTATTGTGCAGTATCAGCTTGAACCAAGTGACCCTGGCATTGGTGCCCAAGGTGGTGACATTATTGGTTACGCCGAAAGGCTTCTGGCTTGCCTGCTCAAAACCGAGACTCTGGTTGTCATCAATAAAATAGCCGATTTTGAATTCATCAAGCGCGACGCTGCTTTGTTCTATGTCAACAATGGGAAGCTTAACCTGCTCTAATGCAAATAGTTTTAGGCTGGTTAGCAGCAAAAACAGGCACAGCAACGTATATCTCAATTCCATTCGGGTATCCATCTTCCCTGGCGCCGGCATGTCCAGGCGCCTCTTTATTGCTCAATGGTACCCAAGGATAAAAAGTGTCGCCAGCAATACCATGCGACATGCGGTTTATCGCAGATAATCATTGACGTTGATCTTTCGGTGAATCCATTACCACCATGGTGGTGATGGATTTGACTTGAGGATATTCTCCGAGGACTTCGGCATGAAAACGTTTATAGCTGCTGAGATCTTTGGTCTCGACTCGCAACAGGTATTCGTTGGCGCCTGTGATATTGTGGCACTCGATCACTTCCCTGGCGTAGCGGATATGCTCTTCAAAGCCCAACTGGGATTGTTTACTGTGACTGTTGAGGCCTATGGCGACGTAAGCAATAAAACCTATGTTCAGTTGGCTCTTGTCCAATACGGCCCGGTAGCCCTTGATCAGTTTTTTTCGCTCCAGTTCCTGTACCCGCCTCAGGGTGGCAGAGGGAGATAATCCCACTCGCTCGGCCAACTCGACATTGGAGATCCGGCCATCACTCTGTAGCTCTTGCAATATTCTTTCGTCAAATCTATTCATGGTGATGTTTTATTGCTTACTTTTCGCTTTAAGAGCAAATATAAGCACAAAATTGCGTACCAATCCATCTAGTATTTGCTGACTGTTTATTTCAGGAGTAAAGCAAGAATGGAGCCTAATTTGCTATGGCCTTTGGTGATGTTTGCCTTTGTTTCAACCGTGACCCCAGGGCCCAACAACATCATGTTGATGACTTCAGGTGCCAATGTGGGTTTTGTTCGCACCTTACCGCATATGCTGGGGATAGTGCTGGGGTTCAGCCTGATGCTGTTGTTGGTGGGGATCGGCGTGACCGGCTTGTTTCAGGCCTATCCTTGGTTGCACCAGTTACTGAGTTTGCTCTGTATTGCTTACATGGTGTATCTGGCGCTGAAAATCGCCTTGAGTCGTCCGGGAAATACCAATGAAGGTTATCGCAGCATGACCTTCATTCAAGCGGCATTGTTTCAGTGGCTCAATCCCAAGGGGTGGTCCATGGCGCTGGCGGCGGTGAGTCTTTACAACCCGAGTGCCAGTTGGCAGCAGTTGTTGCTGATCTCTGTAATATTTGCCTTGGTCAATGTCCCGTCTGTCAGTATCTGGACCCTTATCGGCAAACAGTTGAGTCGCTGGTTGACGGCGCCCAACTACGCCCGTGGTTTTAACCTGTTGATGGGCGGTCTCTTGCTGGCATCCATAGTACCCATGCTCTGATGTCCGCTTTCCGTGGCATTAATATGAAAGAAGGCGACCCTGAGTCGCCTTCTTGCTTGGATGCCGATTATCGGCGATTAACGTGGGCCCGGCTCGGCATAATGGGTCATCCAGTCTTTGACCTGGTTATACCAATAGATAGAGTTATTGGGCTTCATGATCCAGTGGTTCTCATCGGGGAAATAGATCATCCGCGATTCCACTCCACGGCTTTGCAGGGTGCGGAACAGCTCAAAACCTTGTCCCACGGGCACCCGGTAGTCCAGCTGACCATGGCTCACCAGCGTCGGGGTATTGAAACCTGCGGCAAAGTAATGGGGTGAAATCGACTGGTAGATTTCCGGGTTTTCCCAGTAGTGGCCGAAGCGGGTGCTGTGCACGGCGAAGTCGGAAGCCATCTGGGAGTACATGTCGTACACGGCGGCATGGATCAACAGCGCCTTGAACGGATGTTTCTGCCCGAGGATGATGGAGGTCAGATAGCCGCCGTAGCTGGCACCACCGGCCACCATGCGATCGCTGTCGATCCAGCTCTTTTGTTCAAACCAGTCGGCTGCCTTGAGGACATCATCCAGAGACTTGTTTTTCCAGTCCGGGTTGATGGCATCGGCAAAGTCCTGGCCGAAGCCGCTGGAACCGTGGAAATTGGGCCAGGCAGTGACATAACCCCAGGAGGCGAAGGTTTGGGCGTTCCAGCGATAGTGGAAACCATCACTGATGGCGTTGTGTGGGCCGCCGTGTACCAGCATAAACAGCGGGTACTTCTTGCTGCGATCGAAACCCGGTGGGTAGTGCACCCACATCTGGATATCCTGGTTGTTGTAACCCTTGTAGGTCACAGACTCATAGCTGCCCAGATCCACATCCTTGAGCAGTTCGTCATTGAACTGCTCCAGCCTTTGGCCCTTGCCGTTCTTGGGATTGATCGCCAGCAGTCGCGCCGGATAAAGGAAGCTGTCGTTGAGGGCAATCAGGGTGCCTTTCTTGCCTATCTGCGGCTGACCATAGTTGGTGTCCTTGGTGATCGCCTTCACTTTGCCGCTCTTGGCATCGATATGATAGATACGGCTGGTGGCGGCATCATCAATGGCGGCGTAGAAGCCTTTGCCATCCGGTGTCCAGCTGAACTGAGACACAGATCTGTCCCAATTGGCGGTCAGGGTCTTGAGCTTACGGCTGTGGATATCCAGCAGCATCAGTCTGGAGGTGTCGGCATAGAACCCCGGGATCTTCTGGCGAGTGAAGGCCAGCGTCTTGCCGTCGGGGCTGAAGCTTGGGCGGCTATCGGGCGCTTCGTTGTCCGGTGTCAGGTTTTCTGCCTTGTCTGCGCCTATCTTGCCGAGGAAGATGTCCAGCTTGGGATCGACCCGGTTGTCGGAGCCGTAGGCGTTGAAGGCGATCAGTTTCTCATCGGCAGAAACATCATAGCTGCCGGCGCTTTGACTCGAACGAGGCAGCTCATGGCCCAGCGTTTGAGTAATGGCTTCTATCTCGCCGCCCTTGGCAGGAATTCGGAACACATGCGCCTGACGACGTTCATCCAGCCAGTGATCGAACTGGGCATAGGGCAGGGCATTCCACTGCTTGGCCGAGGTCTTGTTGTCCTTGTCGGCTTTCAGCTGATCTTGCATCTGCTTCCAGTCCTGCCCGGGGAAGATGTTGCTGATGAAATAAAGATGTTTGCCAACCCATTTGATGCCATACACGCCGGTAGGCACTTCGGTCAGCCGCTGGGCTTCACCCGGGCCATTCATCGGCAGCAGATAGATCTGCCCGGCATCGTCTTCATTGCGCTGGCTGACAAAGGCCAGAGTGTTGCCATCGGGAGAAAATACCGGGTTGCTCACCTTGAGTCCGGCGGCAGTCAGTGGGCGTTGATGTTTGCCATCGGCATCAAAGTACCAAAGTTGGGTCGACCCTTTGTCGGCCTTGACATCATACTCGGTCACGGGGGCGATGATATGCTCGCCGCCGGGCGATACTACCGGGCTGCCGATACGCTTGAGTTGCCACAATAGCTCAACCGACAAGGGCTTGCCCGGCTCTGCCCACGCCGATGCCAGTGGCATCAAGAGGCAGAGCAACAGAATTCCAACCTTCTTCACGGAAAGTCTCCTTTAGATACAGATAGTTATTATATTTGGCAGCGAAGGCTGCCTCGGGAGTATATCCCCGGATGATGAAAACAAGCTTATCCGGGCACGGCTTGATGGGATTATTTTGTGTAACTTTCTGTTAGCGCTCGTACGGTATCGTGCGAAATTTGGCCGTTTTGTATGGGGTTAAGTCAGGTTATTTATAATCAGAGGCTATAAAGAATAATAACTTAATATTTTGTCGTGCTTAAACTAGCGCTTATTATGCGGTAGATTCTCTCTTCATATACCGTTTCCCGTATAAGGTTCCATATGTCTATTGCAGTTATCGCATCCATTGCGGTATTTCTCGGCGTTCTGTTTATTCTGTTTCACCAACAGCAAAAAGAGCACAAATTATCCCGTCTGGTGCTGATCGGTTTAATCCTCGGCAGTGCCTATGGTTTCCTGATGCAGTCTTACTTTGGCGTGGACAGCCCGGTCACTGCAGAGACGCTCAGTTGGATAGCCATAGTCGGTGGTGGCTATGTGGCCTTGCTGAAGATGGTGATCATGCCCTTGGTGTTGGTGTCCATGGTCGCGGCAGTGGTCAAGTTGGATAAGGGAGGCTCGCTCGGTAAGATCTCCTCCCTGACCATATTTATTCTGATGGCGACCACAGCCGTAGCGGCTTTGATAGGTATTCTGGTTACTTCCATCTCAGGGATTTCTGCCGAGGGGCTGATAGCCGGTAGCCGGGAAACGGCGCAAATGGCGGTATTGGATACCAAGGCGGCTTCGATTGCCGATCTGACTGTACCGCAAATGCTGCTGAGCTTTATTCCGGTAAATCCTTTTGCCGATCTGGCCGGTACCCGTTCCACTTCCATCATTGCCGTGGTGATTTTCGGTATCCTCCTCGGGATAGCGGCCCGCAAGGTGATGCATGAAAAAGAGCAACTGGAATCCCCTATACGAACCTTTGTTGAAGGTGCGCAGGCGATTGTTATGCGCCTGGTGAAGATGATTATGGCGCTGACTCCCTATGGTATTGCCGCGCTGATGGCCAAGGTGGTCGCCTCTTCCAGCGCTGCCGATATGCTCAACCTGTTGGGCTTTATTCTGGCGTCTTACGTCGCCATCCTACTGATGTTTGTTGTTCACGGCATGCTGGTGGCCATGGTGGGCGTCAGCCCGCTGGACTACTTCCGTAAAATTTGGCCCGTGCTGACCTTTGCCTTCTCGTCACGCAGTTCGGCGGCGACTATTCCATTGAATGTCGAGGCTCAGGTGACCCAGCTGAATGTGCCGCCTGCCATTGCCAACCTGGCGGCCTCGTTCGGCGCCACTATCGGCCAGAACGGCTGCGCCGGTATCTATCCGGCCATGTTGGCTGTCATGGTGGCGCCCAGCATGGGCATAGATCCACTGGACTTGCATTTCATGCTGTCCTTGATTGCCATAGTGACCATCAGCTCCTTCGGGATAGCCGGTGTTGGTGGCGGTGCAACATTTGCGGCGCTGATCGTCCTGCCTGCCATGGGGCTGCCGGTGGCCATTGTGGCGCTGCTGATCTCCATCGAACCGCTGATTGATATGGCGCGTACCGCCTTGAACGTATCCGGCTCCATGACCGCAGGTACCATGACCAGTCGGCTATTGAAGCAAACCACGGAAAACCAGACGGCCGAGCAGCAGTAAGTTGTCCCGGCTAACGGCTTGAGAAAAAGGATGCTTCGGCATCCTTTTTTAGATTGGCACAGGTAATGAAAATCTTACTTAAAAAGGACATTAACCCGTATTCGATTATGGAAATAGCCTTTAAAATTAATATCTTATAGCTAGATTTTTTAATTATTTTCTTGGCATTCTCAAAAATTGAGTTGGAGATATGCTCTGGAAAGCCCTCGGGTAGATTCGCCCTTACTTGCGAGATTGCCTCAGGTAACGCACCTTTCATTTCATCCATTATTCTTTGCATCTTATCCTGACTAAAATTCACAGCTTTAGCAGTATCTAAAAAGTGACGAGGCAGGATTTTATTGATTTCATACTTCTTGCCTTTTGTGGCTTTTAATCCCATTGCGAGCTTAAGTTGTCGAATATTGAGTCCTTTTCCTCCCAGTAATGAGTAGGCTGAAAGAATGTCGTAGAATGGAGTGAGTCGATAGCTACCTCCTTTATCAATATAGATAGAAAAGTTTTTAGCATGTCCATCCGTAGCCCCAATGATCCATTGAAATATCTGGAATCTCATGAAGTTATATCGATCTTCAAGTGCATTACTTGAGCCCATTAATAACTTCATGATCTGTTCTATGCCTGGACCACCTTGAGATTCATATTTGATGGATGATGGCATACCAAACACCTGGCAAATATCTTCTTGAGGTAAGCGTAGCAAGCTTTTGTCCAGCGTCGATCAAATCGTTTTACAGCTAAAGCTTTAAGGTTGTCTGTTTTGATTATATTGACGCTGGGAACTGCGAATCCCAGCGCTTTAGCTAGTTCAATGCAAAGATATTCATTTTCTACGCTATCTTTGAGATCCAGTGTCGCGTTAGCTTGTGGTATTTCGCCTATTGGCAGCTTGATAATGTGAGTGGTTGGGGTGTTTCCTTTCGGTATACACCATTGTCCATCAATGAATAAGAGTGCGGTTACCTGCCACTGAGATCCTAAAGTCTTCTTCCTCTTTGAGCATTCCGAGGGGAATATCAGACTTGTATGCAGAAAGAACGGCTTCTAGTTTCTTGTTATCCAATATTTCGTAGCTGAGTGGCTCTTTTTTATAGGGGTGTTCGGGAGGAAATAGTGCAATAGCGCCAACACTATCCTTTCCAATTTCTTTCAAGAGATCAAATGGTTGTTTGGATGAGGCTTTGTACCTTGCAACGATCCTATCTCTGACTTGTGGGCTGTCTGGTAAGAGGTTGTCAAAATAGTTGATAACGGCATCGGAAGTGATAGTCGGTAATTGAAGCCTCAAAGACAATGACAGTGGGCGAGTCATTGCATTGGTTATCCAGTCCTTATCATATTGAAAAGTGTGAGCGCCGTTCTTATGCTTCGCCAAGGTGCCAACAAGTTCACCATTCATGTATGCTATTAGCTTTTGCATTACCAACTCTCATCATCATTTTCACTTGGCGAAGTCAGCTGTGTTTTTTCTTGGATACTCAGTGTTAGATCCATCGCTTGTACAAGCTTAAAGAAGGTAGAAAGCGTTGTTTTGTTGGGGTTGTTCTCGAAGTTCGAGATTGTTGCTTGCTTTATACCGACTTTTTTCGCCAACTCTGACTGAGTCCAGCCATTCTTTTGGCGTATCAGTAGCATCATATCTGCGAGTTGCTTTGGACTATATATCATTAGTTCCAGCCCTCAATGATTAGAGATGAATTTTAAAGTTATCTCATATCCCCACTAGAGGATGAGATAACATTTATCCCTTTGTTGGGATAAATGTTACTTTATACCCCGGTGGGTATAATTGACTAAATATCCGCTATTGAGGATATTTAGTCAATAGAAGTCAGAAGGAACAATGATATTGAGCTGAGTCATAGACTGCTCTAGCATCCTGTTTAGTTTTGAGCCGCACTCTCATCCCAAAGGACAACCCCCAAAGGGGACAAGCTGGATTTTTGTTGTCTCAGGCGGTTATAATTCCGCCATCCTCGCCTATTGGAGCTCACGCCAAAATGAACAACTGACACCTGATCACCAATCTTTTTTACTTTTCCATTATTAGATTGGCAGGGTCGGTCGGCGTGTTCGCTCAAGTCTTTATTGTTGCAGTCAGTTGGCACTCATTCGCCATATCATGACTGCTTAAACCCGGATCGGATCTCGCCGTGCCTCCCTGTCTGCAGGAGGCAAGATGCAGGCATTTAATGCAAGACAAATCTCACTCTATACTCATGGCCTTGAGCCATTGTTTGCCGATATCAGCTGTAACCTGAGCGCTAGAATGACCGGCCTGATTGGTCGCAACGGCATAGGCAAGAGTTTGCTGGGCGAAATACTCTGCGGTTTGAGAGCGCCGGATAGCGGCACGGTTGAGCGCCGGGGCATTTGCGGTATATACCGGCAGCAGCAAGAACCAAAGCTGCTAACGGCCGCAGCAAGCCGGGTTGATGGCCCCTCATCCCAAGTGCCAACAATGCAAACCGGAAGCTACCTGAGCCAATGCCTGGGTTTGGCGACCAGATTACAGGCACTGACACAAATAGAGCAGGGCTGTTGTGACAGTCATTGGTTTGAGCAGCTCAATGACGACTGGCAGGTGCGGCAAACCTTTTGCGAACTCTGCCGGGAGCTGGGGTTGCCGGCAGAGCCCGAGCTTGAGTTCGAACGCCTCAGCGGCGGCCAGCAGGCCAAGCTGAAACTATGGCGTTTGTTTCAAAGCGAGGCCGACTGGTTGCTGCTCGATGAGCCTTCCAATCATTTGGACAGAGGCGGCAGACAGTGGCTGCGGCAGCGGATGTCGGCATTTTCAGGGCAGATCCTGCTGATAAGCCACGACATAGATCTGCTGCGACAGATGGATGAAATCTGGGAGCTCAACAGCTTGGGGTTGGATTCCTATGGAGGCAACTATGACAGCTATTGGCATCAGCACACCCTGGCACAGCAAGCGCTTGAACGCAGGTTGGAGAATGTCGTCAAGGCCCGGCGTCAGGCAAGAAAGCAGGCGCAGTTGAGCCGGGAGCGGGCACAACAGAGGGCAGCCAAAGGGGAGAAATTGGCGCGCAGTGGCAGCCAGGCCAAGGTGTTGCTCGACCGTCAAAAAGAGCGGGCCGGTGCCAATGCGGCGGCCATGGCGACCCGGGAGCGGCAACATCAGCGACTGCTGGACTCTGAGCTTGCCGGGCTGAAACAGCAGTGTGAGCAAAGGCATAGGCAAAACCTGACTCTGGGGCGCGAAACCCTTGGCCAGCCAGTGGCGAAGCAGACGCTGGTACGGCTATTGGATGCTGTCTTGCCCTATGGCAGTCGAGAGCCTATCAATTTAACCCTCAGCAGTGGCGAGAAACTGCGTCTGGCGGGGTTCAATGGCAGTGGTAAGTCCAGCTTGCTTCGGGTCTTGCAGGCTAGGCTGGCATTGAGCTCTGGGCAAGTGCAACTCAATGGCCACAGTGTCTATCTGGATCAGCATTTCAGCTTACTCAAGCCAGAGTGGACATTGCTGGAAACCCTGCAGCGCTGTGCGCAAGTTGATAGCAGCCCGATTGATCATAACCAGGTGAATCCCAGCCTGATGGATGACAGTCAGCGCCGCACTCTGCTGGCCCAGATAGGCTTTCGCGCCGAGCAGGTGCACCGCACTGTGGCTTGTCTCAGCGGCGGTGAAAAGATGAAGCTGGCCATGCTTTATGTCAGTCATCAGCGGGGCAATCCCTTACTGCTGCTGGATGAGCCTGACAATCATCTGGATATTGAATCGAAAGCGCGTCTGGCCGCGGCACTGGCAGCATACCCGGGCGCTTTTATTCTGATCAGTCATGATGAGGAGTTTGTGGCGCAGACCGGCATTGAAGAAGCGCTTTCCCTGCCAAATAGCGGATCTTAGACTTTTTTAACCTCAGAGCGTGAATTTGGCTATGGTCTTTTGAATACCCACCACATCAGTGCCGCGCTTGAGCTCTTTGACCAGGGGCTCTGCCTGGCCTGAGATCCACAGCTTGAGTTCGGCATCCATATCGAAGCGCCCGGCGGTTTCCACTTCAAAGTGCACTATCGCCTTGTAGGGGATGGAGTGATAACTCACTTTCTTGCCGGTCATGCCTTGTTTATCTATCAAGATCAGGCGCTTGTTGGTGAAGACAAACATGTCGCGAACCAGTTTATAGGCCAGCTGCAACTGTTCGCTGTCGGCCATAATCGGCGTCAGTTCTTCGTTGAGTTTATCCAGATCCACTTCACTGGCGTTGCCCATCAAGGCGTTCAAAAATCCCATGTTTTTCTCCTTAACCCACCAACAGCATTTCACATTTATGGCAGTCGAACACCAGCTTGAACTGCTTGCCACCCAGCTCCATTTCCAGCGGCTCGGCCTTGATCCCCGGCACTTCTTTGGGGCACATGTTGTAGCTGTAACGTATGCAGTGCTTGGTGATCATCAAGGGTGCATCGCCTTTCACCGGCCGCACTTCATAGGCATCACGGATGGATACCACCCCGTGACGGGTATAGAAGTCCTTGGCCTTTTGGTTGGCCACATTGCCAAGATAGGTCAGGCTGCGCTGCGGGAAGCGGGCACTGTCGTCCCGTACCCAGGGTGTGGGTCTTTGATACCCCTGAATACGCGCTTCGTCCAGGGCAGCAATGGCATCACGGCGCAGGCCATTGATGATGGATGCCGGTACAAAAACGGCTTCGGCATCGCCCAAATCCACTTGTCCGAGACGAAAATCTGTATTGCCCAGCTTGGCGAGATGCTTGCCGAGTGATTCACGGTTGCGGCCAATATCCTTGGCCTGCTGTTTTTCGAAGTCAGCGGTCACTGTCGCCTGATGGCCATGACGGTCGGCGGCGGTCAGCGCCAGACCTGTCTGGGTATTGCTGAGGCTGAAGTCCAGCAACAGGGTTCGCTCGGCAGATTCTTTGGCCAGCAGGGCTTCAAAGGCCTGATCTTTGTTGCGATACAGGGTGGCACCGACATAGAGATCTTTCGGCATGTTTTTCAGGTACAGGGTGTTACCCTCGGCGCGGTTGACCCGAAAACCTGTCAGCTTGTCATCCGACAACCTGGCCTTTTGATAGTTGGCGGCGAAGAAGCCCAAGCCATCACCGTTGTGGAACTCGGCATCCGAGTCGACCTGGATGAAGTCTTTGCCTATCTTGCTGACTTTGCCGACCTCTACTCCCAAGTATTTCGGAGTGCGGAAGTCGCCGATGTCCGCCTTGCGCTCATTGACAAAGTAGTCCGTCTTGCCGCGGTTAAAGCTCTTGTCCGGATCCGGGGTGAAGCTGTAGTTGCAACGGCCGTGGGACGAGGGTTCAAACTCGGGCCGACGCGCCATGATGGCATCCAGTTGCTGGCGGTAGTGAGCGGTAACATTCTTGACGTAGCTGAGGTCCTTGAGTCGGCCCTCTATCTTGAAGGAGCGGATCCCGGCATCGATCAGCGCTTCGAGGTTATCTGTTTGGTTGTTGTCCTTCAGCGACAGCATATGGTCGTTGCTGGCAATGATATCGCCCTGGCGGGTCTTGAGATTACCCGGCATCCGGCATTGCTGCGAGCATTCGCCGCGGTTGGCACTGCGGTCTGTGTACGCCTCACTGATATAGCATTGGCCGCTGTAGGCCACGCACAGGGCGCCATGGATAAAGAACTCCAGTCGCATCTTGGTCTCGGCGGCCACGGCGCGAATTTGGCTCAGACTCAGCTCCCGTGCCAACACCACCTGAGAAAAGCCCACATGCTCAAGGAAGGCGACTTTGGCCGGAACCCTGTTGTCCATCTGAGTGCTGGCGTGCAGTGCAATCGGTGGCAAGTCCAGCTCAAGCAGCCCTAAGTCCTGCACAATAATGGCATCGGCACCGGCCTCGTACACGGCCCAGATCAGGCGCTTGGCCTCTTCCAGTTCATCGTCCAGCAATATGGTATTGAAGGTGACAAATACCTGGGCGTGATATCTATGGGCAAACTCACACAGACGGGCAATGTCCTCGACACTGTTGCCGGCAGTATGGCGGGCACCGAACGCCGGGCCGCCAATGTAGACGGCATCCGCCCCGTGGCGAATGGCCTCGATACCGAAATCGGCATTCTTGGCCGGAGCCATCAACTCCAACTTGTTGTCGGCCAGTTGCACCGCTTGGCTGGGGGCGGCATCAGGGGCTTGTGCCTGTTGGCCGGGATTAAAGAGTTCAACACCTGTAGTGGACATGGCTTACCGCTCGTCTGGAAATGCCTGAAAATTTCGGGCACAAATTATAGCAGAGCCAGTAATTCATGAAAGCCTAAGGAATTAGATGCACCAATTTCTTCGGTTGGAAAGTGGCAGCCTGGCTTGAGAACAACCGCTGATGGAAGGTTTTAGGCAGACAAAAAACGGGAGCCCTGAGGCTCCCGTTGGCAGTTGTTTACTTCAACTTTGCATCAATCGTTCAGGTGGGCACAGCGACCAAACTCGGCTCCGCCTTTGACGGCAGCAACCACCTGTTTCGGGAAGCTGAGCTGAACATCCTGGCCCTCCCGGCAGACAAAGGCCTTGTTCAGATCGACATCGATAGACAAGACAGCTCCTGCGATACCACCCATCATTTCAGAGCCGTTGGCACTGATGGCAAAAGGGTTGTCTATGGTCAGTGCCTTGGCTTCGGTAACGCCTTGCTTGGCGAAGAACTCCTTGGTGCTCATCCAGCCCAAACCTTCCAGGTAGATACCACCACTGAAACCGGTAAACAGGCTGCCGGAGCGAGCGGTAATCATCGACAGATCGTCGCTGGCATCAAGCAGCAGCATACGCGGTACGCCAAATTCGGCACTGATACTGTCGTGATCCCAACCTTCGGCACACAGATTACCCAGGAAGAAGTGATTGAAAGGTACCTGCTCACACCAGCGCAGGCTGCCTATGTGCTCCTGTTGGCCCGAGTCCGTATGCCATAGGGTGACTCCGGTGCGGGTGCCAAAGCCAACCGTGCTGCCGTCGTTGGAGATCACCGAAGAGTCCTGGGCGCCAAACTCAGCCGAGGTGTCGTGGAAGCGGCCATCGACCCAGGCAACCTGACTGGTGCCATCATAAGTACCTGTTATGGTACTGCCGTTGCCGGCTATCCTGTCGGCACGCAGCCATTGAACCTTTTCGGCAAATTGGTAAGGCAGTTGCTGCATACCGGCCATCTTGGTCCAGATAAAGGGCACTATCTCGTCCTTGAATGCACTCTGGCAGGCGCCGTTACCGTCAGTATCCACATAAGCGGTGCCGACAACTGTGTCGCCATTGTCATCCATATCCCAGACATAGCTGGAGTTGGTGCCTGACTGTCCCGAGCCACCGCAGCTGTTACCGTTGAGATCCCCAAGCGAGGTCAGCTTGTCGCTGCGCAGATCCCAGATGGCGGCATTGCTGATGCCGTTGCCACTGAAGTCCGCCATGACACCGGCCTTGGTAGCGTTTTTGTTCATGGTGGCGTGTCCGGCAACCACGGCATTACCGGCCGGGTGCAGCTCGAACAGGGCTTTCTTGGTGCTGTCATAGAGGAAAGGCGTAGTGCCGGTTATCCCCATGGCACGTTTGCCGTTCTTGGCATGATCCAGCACAAAGGCGCTTACCAGCGGGGTATATTGGATGCCATCGCTATAGCCGTTGAAATAGATATCGGCCTGTTTGGTCACCCCGGCTTCGGCAATGATAGGAGTGAAATCACAGGCTCTATCGCTGGCCGGATTGCTGCTTTCATTGCTGTTCCAGTATTCGGCCTCTGACAAGAGGGCGGTTTGTCGGGTAGGATAACCACCGGCCTTGATGGTCTCCATGTAGAGCACATAGCGGCCGCCGGGAGTCAATCCATTGATGGTGAACTTGCCATCCGGGCCTACAAGCCCTTGAGTCAGGTTGCCGGACTGTTGAGTGACCACATCGTACAGTGGGTTATCCAGGTTACGGGCCACCATGTTCATGCCCGAATAATCCACTCCTTCCTTGGTGTACAAGGTACCGGAAATCGAGCCGTAGCCAGAACGATATTCCGCTGTGGGGTAGAGATCGGACAGGTTGACTATATCGTCGCGCACATTGACCGTTGATTGCTCGGCGCCCTGAATCCCCAACACATTGATGAAGGGGAACATGGTTTCAATAGTGTCCGGCGCTATCTGGCTGGCGCTGGTGTATTGATTGGTGATGGCGCAGCCCGGTACCCCGTCATATTGCGGGCTGTAAGAGGCCGACATATAGCTGAGATGACCATTGGCCTGGGAGTGCGACATGTTGAGGGCGTGGCCGAATTCATGGGTAAATACCCCGGCAATCATTTCGCCTTCTGTGTCATCTATACCCACGTACCAGCCGTTCATCAAGGCAGTGGCCTCGAGGATTTCACCGGTTTCTTCATCGGCCCACTCGGGGAAGGCTATCCCCAGGACCTGGCTGCGTGGTACGCCGAAATATTGTTCCAGTATCTGGCCGTCGGTGTCATAGTTGACCCAGAAACCATAGCCGTTTACGGCGGAATAGATCTGGTCGACATTGGTTTGATTGACGTCCTGGATGCCGATTTGCTGTTCAATGGTGCCCTGCACCGACATCTCAAAGGTGGAGGTTTCCACCGCTGACCATTCGCCCACGGCCTTGGCGGTAATGGCATTGGCCTGAGCTATGCTGAGGAAGGTGTAATCCCTGTCCAGCACTGTACCTGCCGGGATAACAGTGCCGTCCGGCAGTGTTATGTCGAGATTGAACATCTGCCCCTTTTCCAGAATGGTGAAGGTTTGTACGTTAACCCCATCCTTGTTTTTAATCACAGGACCGCCGTCGGTATAGACGGGAATCGCCCCCTTGGAAGTATCCCACTTATAGGGCTGCATTGTGGGTTCGTGAATATACAGCGGGCCACCGGCCAGCGCGGCAGAGGAGACTGAGCCCAACAGCAAGGCCGTGGCAATTCTTGAAAGCTTCATTATTTGGCCTCCTGTACCAGTTTGCCAACCAGAGACATAAATGCGGCGGCATCCACAGCGCCGGCCGTGGTGATAAGGCTCTGCTCTTCAGGGCTGAGCGACTGGGTGTTCATGCCATCAAACAGGCCTATGTTGCCCAGTTGATTGCTGACTTTGCCGTTTTGCACAATGAATTTGCCTTGTTCCAACCCTACGGTAGAAGTCAGGCCTGCACCGAGATCCGGATTCATAAAGGCCACTACCTGCTCGCCAACCGACCAGCGGGCGAAGCCTTCGGGGGATACGCCCAGGTAGACTTTGCCGTTACCCATGGAACGGGGCTTGAGCAAACCAAACTGGCGGAAGGTATATTCGCTGCCTGCCTTATGTTTGTTCTTGGCATCCATACCTACCCGAATAGTGATCTGGGTATAGGGGCGTTTGCGCTCATCAAAGCCATCGGTCACAGACACCACTTGGCCCGAGACTATGCTGGACGCCTGACTGGTCAATTGACTGAGATTTTGTTTGAGATGTTTTTGGGCCACGGCTGCCGGTGTCAGCAGCAAACTGGCTGAGACGAGACATAGCGCCGATAGACGCTGGAACCACTGGGATCTTGTCACTGTAATACCTCCTGTATGATTGGGATAAATTCAGCTTTCGATCATCGACCCATACTTCCTTGGCCGAATATTGACCGAGCACCTACTTAAGCACGCCGACTCAATGGGAGGCACGGCAAATGATGTAGCGTTTTGTAGCGTTTTTGTTAAACACACACGGTTTGTCTCAATCTTGTGTTAGGTGAGGGCGATGGCGGAGAGACAAGAGGGAATAGATTGGCTTTCAACACACCTTTGGTTATCTTTTGCTCAGCGTGAGCTGTTTGCCATGCTGAATATCAGTTAATAACAGGGAGAGTGCTGATGAGCTGTAACTTTTGTGGTGGGCGTTTGAATAACGGAATGTTACGTAAGCAGGAGCCGGGAAGCGGTCGGAAGTTTAAGTCGTGTCCCAACTGTTCAACGACTCATGGTGAGGAACATATATTTCATCCCTATCCCACTGATTTTGGTAATACGCCGGCACGAGTGACAGCGGCCAATCCGGACGGGCATCAAAGTTATTGCAGAAATTGCCGGGCGCTTGATACGGGTATTGCTTCAGAGAACTATCAAAAATGGAAGGTGCGAACAAGTCCCATGTGTGCTCTGCGTCGGCTTACAGGCCTGGATGCAAGGCGTGGTTCGCAGCAAATGGCCCTAGTCCTTTGCAAGAAGCACAACACAGCAGACAGGTCTGTAAGCCACGCCCTTCGGGGCTTTCACAGCAACCGGCTCTCTGCGTTATCCGACTTCAACATGCCCCGGCATGCCTTCAGTCAGATGCCTTGAGCGCCAATTGCTGTGTAAGCCAGAGTGCCACGAGGACCTATTCGCACCTTCCTAAGCGTTGCAGCGAACTGAGCTGATGGCACAGCCAATTTGTCAGCCTAATACCTGATGAATGACAGAACATGACATCGGCCCTCAAAGCCAAATGAGTCAGGCCTTGAGGGCGCACAAGATTAAACAGACTTGTTCATTTGGGCTTTGGCGGCTTCAACCTTGGAGAAATCCAGTCCCAGTTCTTCCACGGCTTCTTTGATCAGTGCCGGGTTCTGCATCACTTGCATCATCAACCCCTGCAGCTTTTCCGGCGGTAATCCCAACTGCCCCAGAGTACCCATGGCCATCAGGGGATTTTCGGTCAGGCTCTGGAACAGACTGTTTATTTGTTCATCGCTGATATTGTGCTCTTTCAGCAGGGCAATAATAGGATTCATAAGCTCCTCATTGGTTTGAAACATTCAATTTGCGCTGATTTTAACAGAAGAAACAGACCCGAATAGGTATTTCCTTACTAGTGAAAGAAAATGAAGCAGGATATCGATTACATCAGCCCTAGTCATAGTGGCAATTGGTGGCTAACCAATTGCCTATATTGCAAATATTAAGCAGTTCCACTCGATAGCCGACGAGTACCTTTGGCAGCTTATAACGCCTCAGCTAATCGAATCAGATTGTCATTGTCTATGTTCATCGACAGAGAGGTTATTGCCGCCCGACTCTGCTCCGTGTCACCAAGCTTGATGAGCAGTGATTGGACTATGCTGGCACGTGCGGTTAACTGATCAACGGTCAGGTTCGGATAAGTGCTATTGGCTATCAATAATGCGTGGATTGTCAATGTCTGGCTTTCCAGCTTGTCTGCATCGCGGATAGTTTGTCGATTATTGGCGTAATCGCTATAAAAATCAGTGACCTCGTAGAGGGCAGACTCCACTTTTTCTGAGGCAGGGCGTTCAGTTCCGTAATCGACTGAAGTCAGTGCACCATTGGCGTCGAATACGGCCGTAAAAGAGTTACTTTCTCCAACATGGTTTTGGTAGGGCAAAATGCCTACGTGGCCGAATTCAGGCGCATTAATAAAACCGCTGAATACCATCGTCAGGTTGTTTTGTTTCTTAGCAGTGTCTTGTCGCACTAATAGTAGTTTACGGGTTCCGAACGTTGTGTAATACAACCCCGGATAATCCTCTTCTGCTTTTAAGGTGCTCTCTTTCGCTAATCCGACATCAGTCAGTTTTTCAAGTGATAGTCCAAATAGGTATCTATTGGCCATAGTTATCGCCACGTCATTTCTTAACTCGGTATCCTGGGATATTACCCAAGGCAAAAAATCATCACTAACAAGAGGCAATAGATAAGGCTGATTTTGGGGGATTGATGCTGTATCTATGGTGTATTCGCGTTGCACTGAGATTTCTTTCTGGAATGTATCGAATTCAAGAGTCGCCATGGATACGGCTTTCTGTGCGCTGAGTACCGCAGCTTCTTCTGCAGAGGTATTCCCTTTTTTTGCGGCCAGGAGCTTCTGCTTTTTCTTCAGCTCTCCTTGTTTATTTGTCACTGTAGCTTTCAGGTTATCGATAACCACGGATACCAAGGGTTGATGCAAAAGTTTTGGAATACAAGCTGCTTTGGGAGGCGTAACGCCTTGCCCCTGATTTTTTTTATCGCTTGGAGGGAGAGAAGCTGAACCAATCGATATAGGAATTCCCTGTGAAATGGCGGCAATGTTGGCTACGGTTTTTATCGCCGCCATGCCCAACTCTATGGATTTGTCGTCAGCATGGGTGGAAAAGGATTTAAGCAAACCATTGGGATGCATCACCACGTTCATGCCCCAGGCTTTGGAAAAAGCATGTAACTCTGAAGGGTTAATCACGAATACTTTGGTTAGATCAGGATGCCCTGTTTGTTTGACTGTTGCGGTAGTGTTGAAATCAAACTCCAGGGTATCATTGACCACACGACAAAAGACCAATTTATGAGTTAGCGTTACTGTTTGCGATGAAGCCGGCAAATGGTAAACCAAACCTTGCTTGGCCGATGTTGCACCGGGATCGTCATTGCTTTTAATGACCGTTGTGGTGAGTGTACTGGTACATCCAGATAGGCAAAGCAAGGCTGCGGCCAAATGCACTGTTCGCATAGTGAATTCCTTTTCAATGAAGTGATGGAGACAACCTCATTAAAAGTAATCCCAGTTTCAGGTTCTTGCAAAAAGCACCAGCTTACGGGCGAAGATGAGATACAGTAAGTGTTTGATGAGTATGGCTGTTATCAAAAATGTGGAACGGTCTTGAATTCAGGGACCCTCACCCGAAAAGGCGAGAGCCCCTGAACAGCTCAGTTGTTCGCTTAAGAGCCTCTTTTACTCAGGATCATAATCCAACACCGGGGCCAGCCATTTTTCGGCTTCGGCCACTGTCATCCCTTTGCGGTGGGCGTAGTCTTCTACCTGATCTCGGCCTATGTTGCTTACCCCAAAATAGCGTGATTGCGGGTGCGCAAAGTACCAGCCGCTGACCGCCGCCGTGGGGTACATGGCAAAGCTCTCGGTGATCTTAAGGTCGATACACTCGTCTGGCTTAAGAAGCTGCCAAAGCAGGCCTTTTTCCGTGTGGTCCGGGCAGGCAGGGTAGCCGGGAGCCGGGCGTATGCCCTTGTACTTTTCACGAATAAGCGCCTCGTTATCCAGGTTTTCTTCGCTGGCATAACCCCAGAATTCCTTACGCACCCGCTCGTGCATCCGCTCGGCGAAGGCTTCGGCCAGGCGGTCGGCCAGACACTTGAGCATGATGGCGCTGTAGTCATCGTGGGCCGCCTCGAAACGGGCAATATGGGCATCGATGCCATGGCCGGCGGTGACCGCAAATCCCCCCATATAGTCGGCCACGCCGCTCTCTTTGGGAGCAACAAAGTCAGAGAGACAGAAGTTGTGGTTGCCCACCCGCTCCAGCTGCATCCGTAGATGATGGGTGGTCAACAACACTTGGCTGCGAGAGTCATCTGTGTAGATCTCGATATCATCGAAGTTGACGCTGTTGGCGGGAAAGAGGCCGATAACGCCCTTGGCGGTGAGCCACTTCTCTTGGATGATTTGCTCCAGCATCGCCTTGCCGTCGGCATAGACTTTACGGGCCTCAGTACCGACGACTTCGTCATCCAGTATTTGCGGGAAATGACCGTGCAACTCCCAGGCGCGGAAAAACGGCGTCCAGTCGATGCGATCGAGCAAGTCCTCCAGCGGATAGTCGTCAAACACCTGGATCCCCGGGGTGTTGGGCTTCACTGCTTGGTAGTTGGCCCAGTCGTGGCTGCAGCGGTTATCCCGTGCGACCTGCAAGGGCACTATCTGCTTGCGCTTGGTCTGCGACAGGCGCTTTTGGCGCATCAGTTCATATTCGCGATAGGTTTCGTCTATGGTGGCCTGGCGGGTTTCATTGTTGATGAGCTTGCTGACCATGGGCACGGCGCGCGAGGCATCGGCAATATAGATGGCGCCATGGGGATAATGAGGCGCTATCTTCACTGCGGTATGGATCTTGGAGCAGGTGGCACCACCGATAATCGCCGGCAGGGTCAGACCTTCGCGCTCGAAGGTTTTAACGTTGTGCACCATCTCATCCAGGCTCGGGGTAATGAGCCCGGACATGCCTATGATGTCGACCTTCTCGGCCTTGGCGACTTCGATGATTTTCTCCACCGGCACCATGACACCGAGATCTATCACTTCGTAGCCGTTACAGGCCAGCACCACCCCGACTATGTTCTTGCCTATGTCATGAACATCGCCCTTGACCGTGACCATCAGCACCTTACCGTTGCTCTGGCCTTCAACTTTTTCGGCTTCGATATAGGGGTTGAGATAGGCGACCGCTTTTTTCATCACCCGGGCGGACTTGACCACTTGCGGCAGAAACATCTTACCGGCGCCAAAGAGATCGCCCACCACGTTCATGCCGTCCATCAGCGGGCCTTCAATCACATCCAGCGGCCGCTTGGCCTGCAGGCGCGCTTCTTCGGTGTCGGCGTCTATGTATTCGGTGATCCCTTTCACCAGCGCGTGTTCCAGGCGTTTGTTGACCGGCAACTTGCGCCATTCGAGATCTTCTTTCTTGCCTGCGCCGCCCGGGCCACCGCGATACTTCTCGGCGACTTCGAGCAACTGCTCTGTGTTACTGGAGTCGGCAACCGGGCAGGGCAGGTTGAGCACCACGGCCTCTACCTTCTGCTTAAGCTCAGGGTCGATATCGTCATAGATGGCCAACTGACCGGCGTTGACTATGCCCATATCCATCCCCGCCTTGATGGCGTGATAGAGGAACACGGCATGAATGGCTTCCCGCACCGGGTTGTTGCCGCGGAAGGAGAAAGAAACGTTGGACACCCCGCCGGAAATCATCGCATGGGGCAGGTTGGCCTTGATATCTTCAATGGCGCCGACAAAGTCCACCGCATAGTTATCGTGCTCCTCTATGCCGGTGGCGATGGCGAAGATATTGGGGTCGAAGATAATATCTTCCGGCGGGAAGCCCACCTTATCCAGCAGCACCCGGTAGGCGCGGGTACAGATTTCGGTTTTGCGCTCCCGGGTGTCGGCCTGGCCTTGTTCATCGAAGGCCATGATGATGGCGGCGGCGCCGTAGCGCTTCACCAGTTTGGCCTGTTCAATAAACTTGGCCTCGCCCTCTTTGAGGGAGATGGAGTTGACTATTCCCTTGCCCTGAATGCACTTGAGCCCGGCCTCAATCACCTCCCACTTGGAGGAGTCGATCATCACAGGCACCTTGCTGATATCAGGCTCTGAGGCGATAAGGTTGAGGAATTTCTGCATCATCTCGACCCCGTCGAGCATGCCCTCATCCATGTTGATATCTATGATCTGGGCGCCGTTTTCCACCTGGTCACGGGCCACCTCCAGCGCGGTTTCGTACTGGCCTTCTTTGATTAACTTGAGAAACCTGGCCGAGCCGGTGACATTGGTGCGTTCGCCCACATTCACAAACAGGCTGCTTGCATCTATGGTCAGGGGTTCCAGTCCGGAGAGGCGACATGCCACCGGCAGCTCAGGCAGCGGCCTTGGTGCATGAAGGCTAACGGCTTCAGAAATCGCCTTGATATGCGCAGGCGTGGTGCCGCAGCAGCCGCCGACAATATTGAGCAGCCCCTCTTCGGCCCAGGGGCCTATCACGCTTGCCATCTCCGCCGGAGTCTCGTCATAGCCGCCGAATTCATTGGGCAGACCGGCATTGGGGTGCGCCGAGACAAAGCACTCGCTGATACGGGAAAGCTCCTCGACATATGGCCGCAGTTCTTTCGGGCCCAGGGCGCAGTTGAGGCCTATGCTCAGCGGCTTTATATGTCTGAGAGAATGGTAAAAGGCCTCTGTGGTTTGCCCTGTCAGGGTGCGGCCCGAGGCATCGGTAATGGTGCCGGAAATCATCACCGGCAACCTTTGGTCCAGTTTCTCGAACACATTTTCGATGGCAAACAGCGCCGCCTTGGCATTGAGGGTATCGAAGATGGTTTCCACCAGAATGATGTCGGCGCCACCGGCGATCAGCGCCTCGGTGGATTCGCTGTAGGCCAACACAAGATCGTCGAAATGTATGTTGCGAAAGCCGGGGTCATTCACATCCGGGCTGATGGAACAGGTGCGGTTGGTGGGGCCTAGCACCCCGGCCACATAGCGGGGAATACCGCTGGCGGCGGCCACTTCATCGGCCACTTCTCGGGCGATTCTGGCGCCTTGGTAATTGATCTCCGCCGCCAGGCTCTGCATCTCATAGTCGGCCATGGCAATGGTGGTGGCGTTGAAGGTGTTGGTTTCTATGATGTCGGCACCGGCCAGCAGGTATTCCCTGTGAATGGTCTTGATGATCTCGCTCTGGGTCAGTATCAGCAGATCATTGTTGCCTTTGACATCGCAATGCCAATCTTTGAAGCGCTCGCCGCGGTAATCGGCTTCTTCCAGCTTGTAGTCCTGGATCATGGTGCCCATGGCGCCATCTAAAATCAGGATCCGCTCTTTGAGGGTCTGTTTGAGCTTGCGCTCTGTCTGGCTTGGGGAGTGCTGGGAAGTCGCCATAGGGTTACCTTTCATACCTGTCTTATTGCTGTTTTACATTCGCGGCGCTTGGCATCCGCGACATCATCTCTGCCGACCTGACGCCCGGGGCACTATCTGGCATGATAGCCAAAGGCGTGTGTGGGCGCGGAAAAAGTTATTTTGGACATTTATACGTATAGACGTCCATAATATACGGATTCCGGCGGCCTGCGGCAAGGTTAAATTGGCCCGGTAACCACCGGACTCTGACGGGAGAAGTGTGTGGCTGAACATAGGCAACTGAATATCTATCTGCTGCGGCACGGCGAATGTGAAGGCGGCGAGATTATCCGCGGCCGCAGTGATGTGGCCCTGAGCGATGAGGGCAAAGCGCAGATGTGGCGCAGCTGGCGGGCTATCAGTAGTGCGCTGGAGCAGTTGCCGAGCCAGCCCGAACGCCTGACGCTGCTGAGTTCTCCGGCCCTGCGTTGCCAGGCTTTTGCCACCGAGCTCAAGGCCGATATGCCTGACTATTTCCCGGCGCCGCTGCAGCAGCATGACTGGCTCTGGGAGCTGGACTTCGGTGACTGGGACGGCATGAAGGTGGCGAGTGTCTATCAGCAGCATAGCGAGGCGGCCGAAGCCTTCTGGCGTGACCCTGTGGCCAATACTCCGCCGGGCGGGGAATCGCTGCCAGCCTTTCGTAGCCGGGTGTTGGATGGCTGGCAGACTATGGTGCAGCGCTGGCTTGCGAGAGAGGTTAGTTCTTCCGAAGGCTCTGTTTCAGGAGATTCTGCTTCTTCAGCAAGCGCCGATGCAGCGCTGATCCTGACTCACAGCGGGGTTATCCGGCTGCTGTTGTCCGAGATTTTGCTGCCGGGGCAAATGCCGCCTGCGGCAGTGTTCAACGCCTTGGAGCTACCTTATGCGGCCTGGGTCAGAATAACCCTCTATGCCAGCCGTGATGCCAGCGGTGAAAGTGACCAAGAATGGCAGTGTTTCAGCAAGCTCCACTGGCCGCAATAGTGCGGAGCAAGCATCCGGTGGTGATTGTGCTGCGCTATTGCGCCAGGCAATTGTGCCGAGCGATAAAACCGGGATAATAACCCCAAATGGCCGCCAAGTGCGGCAGCAGCCAGGGTGTTGGCACCTTTGCAGGTGAACCAACCCAGGGAACCGGGAAAGCCCGGACTGTGCCCGCAACTGTGAGTCGCCGTTGGCGACGAGTCAGGAGACCTGCCCAGGCTGATAAACCAAACCAGAAACCCGGGCGGGTAAACCGGGGGAGCGAATAGATGATTCTTCCACTGCAGCCTGAGCCTTCTGCCGGTCACAGGCTCAATGTCGGGGGGCGGTTATGAGCCTGGCACTCAAGGTGCAACAGCTTAGCTGGCTTCCCGGTGGTCACAGCGTATTGGCCGATGTGGGTTTTGAGCTGCCAAGTGGCAAGATGCTCGGGCTCATAGGCCCCAATGGTGCCGGTAAGTCGAGCCTGCTGCGCTGCCTCTATCGTTATATCCGCCCGGACAGCGGTCAGATCCAGCTGTTTGGGCAGGATATCAATAGTTTGTCAGCCAAAGCTTTCGCCAAAGAGGTGGCCGTGGTGCTGCAGGATACCCCGGCCCAACTGGCACTGGATCTGACTCAATTAGTGGCCATGGGACTGACTCCCCACAAGGGGTTGTTTGATATGCCATCGGCGGCCGACAAGGCCCAGGTGCAGGCGGCATTGGCGCAGGTCGGGTTGCAGCACAAGGCCGCTGAGCCTTTCGCGCAGCTTTCCGGCGGAGAGAAGCAAAGGGCCTTGATTGCCCGCGCCATAGTGCAGCGCCCCAAGCTTTTGATCCTGGACGAGCCCACCAATCATCTGGATATCCGCTATCAGATCCAGATCCTCGAGCTGGTGCGCAGTCTGGGAGTCACGGTGATCGCCTCGATTCACGATCTCAATCTGGCCTCGGCCCTGTGTGACGAACTCTTGCTGCTGGATAACGGCCGCCGTATTGCCCACGGCTCGCCCCAGAGCGTATTGACCGAAGACAGAATTGCCGGTGTCTTCGGTGTCTGCTGCCAGGTGGGGACGCATCCGCAGTTAGGAAGGCCGCTGATCCACTACTTTTACGGCTATCAGTCGCCAGAGCCTGGTCACGGCAAGGCTCACGGCGCTGCGATAGTCGAGCCAATGGCAGGGCCTGCCTCGGCCGAAACCTGTGTTGCCCACAAGGAAACTGACCGGCGCCCAGGCTCGGTGGGAGGTGGCGCATGACTACTTCCATGGTCGCACCGGGGCGCTCGCTTATCGGCTGGTTTCTCAAGCCCTTGCCCAGACTTTACTGGTGCTGGCTGCTGTTGCTGCTCGGCACTGTGTTGACACCCTTGGCCGCCGCCGGTTTTGGCGCCGCAGATATCAGTCTCTTCGATGTGGCAAGAGTGATTGGCAAACACCTGCTGGGCGTGGGTGAGCCGTCCGCTATCAGCGAGCGTATCGTCTGGGATCTGCGCCTGCCGCGTATCTTGCTGGCCTTTATCGCCGGCAGCGGTCTGGCATTGTCGGGTTATGTATTGCAGGCGGTGACCCGCAACCCGCTGGCCGATCCTTACCTGTTCGGTATCAGCTCGGGCGCCAGCTTCGGCGCGGTGGTCTCGGTCGCCCTAGCGACCGGCCTTGGCCTGAGTTCGGCCATCTCCGGGATATCGCTGCCGCTGGGAGCCTTTATCGGTGCCAGTTTGGCCGTGCTCATGGTACTGCTGCTCGCGGGCAGGAATATCGGCAACCAGATAGAGAGAATGTTGCTCTCCGGGGTCGCCATCTCCTTTATGTTCAGCGCCCTCACCAGCTTGATCTTGTATTTTTCCACCCCGCAGGCCACCACCTCCTTGCTGTTTTGGAGCCTGGGCAGTTTTGCCCGTGCCAGTTGGGATGGGCTTGGACTGCCCACTCTGGTGGTGCTGGCGGCCTTGCTGGTGATCCTGGCCTTCAAGCGCCAGGTACTGGCGATGCTTGCCGGTGATGAAACCGCCCACACTCTGGGAATCAGGGTGCAAAGGCTCAGGGTTTCCATGCTGCTGTTATGCTCGCTTATTACCGCCACTTTGGTGGCCCACTGCGGCGGAATTGGTTTTGTGGGGCTGATGGTGCCTCATATTGTCAGGTTGTTGCTGCCGGGGCAGCACCCCATGGTGCTGACGGCACTGGCGGGCGGCCTGTTTATGGTTTGGGTCGATGTGCTGGCTCGCAGCATACTGCCCACCCAAGAGCTGCCGGTGGGGGTGATCACCTCGGCCATCGGCAGTCTGTTTTTCCTGATAGTGCTGCGTAAACGCGGCCAATAACGATAAGAGAGGGAAGGATGTACCAGGTTGCAGCAATCAATCACGCGCTGGATGACGCGATTCAGGCCCGCATAGACAACAAGACCAAACCCCTGGGCGCTTTGGGTGAGTTGGAGGCTTTGGCGCTGCAATTGGGGCGCATTCAGCTCGGTTCCGCCACTGATGAGTTGGTCATCCGCCGCCCCGTGATGCTGGTGTTTGCCGCCGACCATGGTATTGCCGCGGCCGGGGTGTCGATTGCTCCCAGCGAGGTGACCACCCAAATGGTGCTCAACTTTGTTGCCGGCGGCGCTGCCATCAATGTGTTTTGTCGCCAGACCGGCTTCGAGCTGGAGGTGATTGACTGCGGCATTCTCAGCCGCTTGGGGATCCCCGAGGTTACAGAGCAGCGTCTGGGCGCCGGTACCGGGCCTATCCACAAACGCGCCGCCATGACTCTGGGCGCTGTGCATCAAGGGTTTGCCATGGCGCGCACCTTGGTAAAACGCCATATCGATGCCGGCAGCAACCTGCTGGCGCTGGGGGAGATGGGAATAGGCAACACCTCTTCTGCCGCCGCCGTGATGGCTGCCCTGACCGGTCTGCCTGTGAGTGAATGTGTTGGCCGCGGCACCGGCATAGATGCCGCGACGCTTAAGCGCAAATGCCTGCTGATAGAGCAGGCACTGCTGCTGCACCACTGCGAGCTGACCGAGCCGCTCAGTATCCTCGCCTGCCTCGGAGGCTTTGAAATAGTGCAGATGACAGGAGCCATGTTGGCGGCGGCCGAATTTGGCGTGCCCGTGCTGGTGGACGGTTTTATCGCGTCGACAGCGGCGCTGGCGGCTGTGCGTTTGGCGCCGGGGGTGAGGGATTATCTTATTTTTGCCCATGAGTCTGAAGAGCGCGGCCACAAGTTGCTGCTCGAGGCCATGTCCGCCAAGCCTTTGCTGCGGCTTGGGCTCAGGTTGGGCGAAGGCTCGGGCGCGGCGCTGGCGCTGCCTTTGGTGCAGGCGGCGGCCAACTTCTACAACCAGATGGCCAGCTTTGGTGAAGCCGGGGTCGACAAGGTGGTAGAGCCTGCCACCCAAGAGGTGCTCTGATGGGATTCTGGCTCGGGCAGCTGCGGCTATTTTTGATCGCAATAGGTTTTTTCACCCGTATTCCTGTGCCCAGCGCCCTGACGGTGGACAGCGACAGCCTCAACAAGGCCAGCCGCTACTTTGGCCTAGTGGGCGTGGTGGTGGGCTTGATCTCCGCCTTGGTGTTGTTGCTGGCCGCCGGGATATTGCCAAGCTCTATCGCCATAGTGCTGGCGATGATTAGCAGTGTGCTGGTTACCGGCGGTTTTCATGAAGATGGCCTGGCCGATACCGCCGATGGTTTCGGCGGCGGTTGGCGGGTAGAAGACAAACTGAAAATCATGAAAGATAGCCGCCTTGGCAGCTATGGCGCCTTGGCATTGGTGTTGGTGTTGCTGCTCAAGTACCAGTTACTGCTGGAGTTGGCACTTTACGACATCAACCAGGCGGCGCTGGCCCTGGTATTGGCGCACTGTGTCAGCCGGGTGACGGCGGCCAGCATTATCTTCAGCGAAACCTATGTTCGCGACGAGGGCAAGAGCAAACCTCTGGCGCAGCAGCAGGGGCTCAATGAGTTGGGTATTTTGCTGCTGACTGGAATTGTGCTGACGGCAGTGCTGTCCACCACGCTGCTGTTCTGGCTACTGCCGACCATGTTGTTACTGCGTTGGGCCCTGGTGTTTTGGTTCCGGCGCCAGATTGGCGGTTACACCGGCGATACCCTGGGAGCGGCGCAGCAGGTGAGTGAGCTGGCGGTTTATATGCTGTTGCTGGCATTGGGGGGCAGCCCTGCATGATCCATCTAATTCTGGGCGGTGCCCGCAGCGGCAAGAGTGGTTACGCCGAGCGGCAACTGGCCGACTTGTGCCCGGCCAATGTCCGCCCCTGGTATCTGGCAACGGCCGAGTCCGCCGATGAGGAGATGGCCCGGCGTATCGCCCACCATCAAACTGCGCGCCAAGGCGGCAGCCTCGAATGGCTGTTGGCCGAGGTGCCGCTCGATTTGGCCAAGGCGCTTGTGCAGCGCTCAGGCTCTGGAGCGCCGGTATTGGTAGACTGCCTGACGCTTTGGCTCAGTAATCAGCTCTGCTTTGGTGCCGATATGGCTAGCGAACGCGCGGCCTTGCTGCAGGCGGTAGCCGAGTTTGACGGCGATCTGCTGCTGGTGAGCAACGAAGTCGGCTCCGGCATAGTGCCGCTTGGGGAGCTGAGTCGGCGTTTTGTCGATGAGGCCGGTTGGCTCAATCAGGCGCTGGCTGCCAAGGCTGACAGAGTCACTCTGGTGGTCGCCGGTTTACCGCTGGCGTTAAAGCCTGTGAACTCTGATAGCAGTGGCTCCCTGGGCTTGAGCGCTTCGGGTACAAGCCCGGATCAGCGGGGCAAGGCATGAGTAACCCAGTACCCCATAATGGCGCAGAACTTAAAGCTGAATTTTCGGCTCTGGCCCGGCTTGGTCGCAGCCTTATGGTGCAGGGCACCACTTCGGATGCCGGTAAGAGCACCTTGGTAGCCGGACTCTGCCGGGTGTTTCATCGTCATGGTCAGCGAGTGTCGCCATTCAAGCCGCAAAATATGGCACTCAACAGCGCCGTCACCCGGGATGGCGGTGAAATTGGCCGGGCCCAGGCGCTGCAGGCGGTGGCCGCCGGTCTTGAGCCGAGAATCGACTTCAACCCGGTATTGCTTAAACCCAGCTCGGATACCAAGGCGCAGGTGATTATTCAGGGCAAGGCGCTGACCAGCCTGGAAGCGGCCGCCTTTTTCGGCCCCGAGAGTCGTGACTATAAAGCCGCTGCCATGCAGGCGGTGTTGGCATCCTGGCACAGGTTGCAGCAGGAGTTTGACTGGCTGCTGGTAGAAGGCGCCGGTAGCCCGGCAGAAATCAACTTGCGCCAGGGCGATATTGCCAATATGGGCTTTGCCGAAGCGGTGGACTGCCCGGTGATCCTCATCGCCGATATCGACAAGGGCGGGGTATTTGCCCACCTGGTCGGTACCTTGGCCCTGCTGTCCGAGAGTGAGCAGGCGCGGGTAAAAGGCTTTGTGATCAATCGTTTCCGCGGTGATATCTCATTGCTGCAGTCCGGGCTGGATTGGCTCGAGGCTCACACCGGCAAGTCGGTATTGGGCGTATTGCCTTACCTCGATGCCCTGCATCTGGACGCCGAAGATGCACTGGTGCAGCCCACTGCTCAGTCTCAGGGGGGGACTACCGAGCAGCCGACAACAGCTCAATCAGCACGAGCTCAATCTGAAACAACTCAATCTGAAACAACTCAATCTGAAAGAACTGGGACGCGACTGCGAGTCGGCGTCTTGGTGTACCCCAGGATCAGCAACCATACCGACTTTGACCCGCTGCGGCTGCATCCGGATATCGAGTTTTGTTATATAGGGCCGATCCATCAGGGCGAACTTCCAGGGCTGGATCTCCTGCTGTTGCCCGGCAGCAAGAATGTGCGCGCCGACCTGGCTTTTATCCGCCAACAGGGCTGGGATAAGGGCATAGCTCGCCATCTGCGCTATGGCGGCAAGCTTATCGGTATCTGCGGCGGCTTTCAGATGCTGGGGCAGAGCATTGCCGACCCCTTGGGACTGGAAGACTTGCCCGGTACCAGCCAAGGGTTGGGATATCTGCCGCTCACTACCGAGCTGCAAGTCGAAAAACAGCTGCTCAATGTCAGCGGTACCCTGAGGCTTGGGCAATCATCGGCATCAGTCTTCGGTTATGAGATCCACTGCGGAGTGTCGCGGATCCCGGACAGGTGCACCCAGCCACTGTTGCTTAATGAGCGAGGCAGTGACGCCAACTGTGTCAGCGCCACTGAGCCCGCAAAAATCACTAAACCTGCAAAAACCACAGCACCTACACAATTCCCAGCACTCCGCAGCGAAGGCCTGCTGTCGGAGGATAATCAAATTCTCGGCAGTTATTTGCATGGCCTGTTTGACAGCCAAGAAGCCTGTGAACTACTGCTCGCCTGGGCCGGGATGACGGCGCCACAGCGCCATGCCGTGGATATCAATCAGCAGCGACAACAACAGCTGGATCGTTTGGCCGATGTGCTGGAGCAACATCTGGATTTCAATAAAATAATCAACATATTCAAAGAGGAAGGCCCGGGTGACCGATAATAATCAAACCGATATCAAGGCAGAGCGTCATAAACAGCGGCAGCAGAAAGTAAAAGCGGCGGTGGATGCCAAAATCGCGGCCGCCACCGAAGAGAAGGGCATACTCCTGGTCGTGACAGGTAACGGCAAGGGTAAATCCACCTCCGGCTTTGGTACTCTGGCCCGCGCGGTCGGTCATGGCAAGCAGGGCGCCGTGGTGCAGTTTATCAAGGGCACCTGGGAGTGCGGTGAGCGCAAGCTACTGGAAGGCGCCGGGGTCAAGTTCGAAGTCATGGGCACAGGCTTTACCTGGGACACCCAGGACAAAGCCAAGGATATCGCCGCCGCCGAAAAGGCCTGGGCGGCCGCCGAAAAATGGCTTCAGGATGCCAGCATAGACATACTCCTGCTCGATGAACTCACCTATATGGTCAGCTACCACTATCTGGATCTGCAGCGAGTGATAGATGCGTTGCAAAATCGCCCACCCATGCAGCATGTGATCATCACCGGCCGTAACTGCCACAGGCAACTGATTGAATTAGCAGATACTGTCAGTGAGGTGAATAGCGTGAAGCATGCGTTTGAGGCGGGGGTTAAAGCTCAGCCTGGTTTCGACTACTGATATTTCTTCTATTTCTTCCTGTTTGCGACCGTGGCGTTATTGTCTGCGTCGGCTCCCCCAATCACATACTCATTGTATGCTCATGGGCTGAGCCTCCTTGACGGCTTAGCCACAGCCGCAAACCGTTTGAAATAGGTGCATTGGTTTAGGGATTGAAGTATGTCAGCCCTCGACCAGACTGCAATGCTTTACTTTTTGTTTGCGACAGTGGCGTTATTGTCTGCATCGGCTCACCTAATCACATACTCATTGTATGCTCATGGGCTGAGCCTCCTTGACGGCTTAGCCACAGCCGCAAACAGTTTGAAATGGGTGCATTGGTTTTAGGGGCTGAAGTGACCCCGCGGCTTGTATCGCTCTTTTTTATTGGCGGTTATCTTTGGTGCTACTGGATGAGTGATTTCACTCAGGCACAGATTGAAGAACTGGCCAAAAGGTAGCAAATTTATCGCTTGCCTAATGTTGTTAATCTCTGACAAGATGCTGATACAGAAAGATAAAATTTAGGTTGAGGGAAGAGGCAGAACACTTAATCCCCCTACGGTAGCCACGCTGCTTGTCTATTAGAGTTTTGACAAAATGCCTGGCAATTTGAAGATAAATTTGCGCATTATTTCTGTAATATCACAGAAAATAGATTTAAATTCAAAAAGATATAAAACACTGTTGGTAGATAATAGATTTGGAAACCGTGAATGCGCGTTTAGCTGCAAAGGATATTAGGACTGAAACCTGTTTAACCAATCAATACAAATGCATAGCGAGATGTACTGTTGTAATTAGATGGTGTTTCAGCCACCGAAAAAAACATAACAAAATCAAGGCTACAGGACACCAGCGAAGCTTGCGCCTCTGTTTGGGGGTATGCGTACTAATTAACAAGGAATAATTCAATTGAAAGGAAACTGTTTGTGCGGAGAGATCTCGTTTGAGTTATCAGGTGAATTACCACTTATCTATCAATGTCATTGTTCGTTGTGTCGCAAAGTGTCGGGTTCTTCATCAAATTCAGCTTTGATAGTCAAGGCATCAAATTTTAAGTGGTGCACTGGCGAACATCAGATTCGGTCATTTTCTACTAGCTCAGGCTTTAAATCTGAGTTTTGTTGCCAATGTGGTAGTCCGGTACCTAATATCAGCTCAAACGGTGATTCATATTGGGTACCTGCTGGTTTGCTTTCCGAGCCTGTTGATACAAAAGTTTCTGCTCATGTCTATGTCGGCTCTCACGCAAGTTGGGATGTGGGTTTCATGAATGACGGTATACCACAATTTGATACGATGCCAACTGAACAAGATTGGTTAAAGATATGCGAAAAATAAAGAAAACAATAGATACACCCAACACTAACTGAGTGAGAAATCTAGTTTCCTGGATTACAGAAACACAGATGTTTCCACAGGGAGAAAGCTATCTTTCAAGCCATAGCCATTTGAGGGCCATTCGACTATTGAAGTTAGTGCAAGGAACCAATTTCAGGCATTATTGAAATCGAACAAAGTTCGACTTGGTTGATGGGTTGGGCAGCGAGACAATGTCTGGCAATTCGCAGTTTCTTGCCGGCGTCGTCGTTGCAGGTGAGTACAGTAGTCCGTAGGTGACTCCAATTCGCCAACCAGCCTTTGAATAAACAGCTGGATTCCGTATGAGTCACCATAAATGTCCTCGACACAGGTTTTAATACTGTATAAGAGCAAAGATTGTGTTTGTGTAGGATGAAATAACTTTTAGTCAGGTAGAAAATGAGTCAGTACGAAGATCAATACTTTATAATGAAACGCGTAGTTTTTCGCGATAAATATCTATCTTTGCGAGCGACGTTAGATACTGGAAGAAGAAATCATACATATGCAAAGTTAGATTATGGTGATGGCCCTGTATTTTTTGAAAATGGGTATAAAGGAGAGGTTCCTTTTAATCTTAATAACGCTCAAATGGACAGTATATACCCAGTGGTATCTGTGGATATTGCTTCAGTAGTGAACCAATACGAAATAAATGGCTTTCAGTTGTTTCCTGCTGTCATTATAGGTGATGATGGGACGTGGTACGAGGACTTTTATTTCTTCAATTTTTACTCCACCTTGGATTGTGTTGACTTTGAAAGTAGTAATGTAGATGAGTATGAACCCAATGCTAAATACAATGAGGTTATAAAATACAAACTGCTCGAGAATATTTTGAATGATATACCAGAAGAAAATCGCCTAATTATCAAGTTGGCTCGAGTGGAGGGTGGTGCAATTATCGTTCATGGAAAAATAGTAAAAGCGCTAGCCAAATTCAATATTGAAGCATTTCAGTTTTTCAAACTCAGTGAATACATTCTTGGAATGGAGTTTAATAGAGTGAATTAGTTTCTAGATGACATTAAATCAAGGTGGACGAGTTTTTGAAATAGCTGTGCATTAGGTTGTTAGTGCAACAGTTATTTCAGCAATAGCTCGTAGTTCGATACTAAGTATACTTTTTACGCCTCGGGCTAGATATTTTCTGGGGATTAACTAACCTCAGGTATTGTACAAGAAATAGGTTTGTTTTGTGGTAGCTCTGAACGCTCAAACTGGACTGAGTTCCCTTCCAGTGTTCTACTTATTTGGGAAAGTTATTTAGTTTACCTTTCTTGAAAGGTTAATTATATCCCCCTAAGCCACTTTTCTCATTTTGATGTCGAGTAGGTACATAGATTTTTTTAAGAAAATTAGTGGAGTACCAATCGCGGGTATTGCTAACTCTTTTGAAAAGACGTTTAGGTAAATATCGTCAATAAAGTTTAGATAACTCTTTATATCAGCTACCTTTTCTACTAACTCATTGAGAACCTTATATCTACTATCTGAGCTTGATCAACATGAGACAAGCTGAATGTTAGTTTGTATTGTTCTGATAAGTTATATTGAACCCAGCCATTTTTAACTGAACCAGGTAGCTTTCTCGGACCAACCGACTTTTCTGGCTCCCCAAATACTGATTTTATCGAAGTCAAACTCATTTTTTCAGTCAATGGTATATCTTTTGTTGAAAGCATGCTCAATAGCGCTTCATCAAGAGGGTATTCCACGATGAAAAACTTGAGACGTTTATCTTGATCGAAAATCATATTTATCTTGTCGTCGTAACATACTAAGTCAAATCGATCATCAAGCGTTGGCTCAAACTTAAGCGTATTTTCTCCAACTAGATATGTAAAGTAACTATCTTTTACAAGTTCTTCGTAACGACTATTTAGCCATTTGATTACGCTATTCATAAATTTCAGAGTCTTAATTTATTTCGTGCTGTTCATTAACAAATTTTATTTCTTTATGAGAGTGACATGTTATTTAAGGCTGGTAATGATGTCTATGTTTTTTGAGCAGTTTTTTCAAATGTTTTGAGTCGGCTAAGCTTTGTGCTGGCTGATTTCGACCACCATAAGTTCTAGAGCAATCTTTTGTGATCGGCTCTAAATAGCTTATATGGACACCTCTCCGATGCAAGCACCGGCAGGTCTCTTTCTGACAAAGTAGCCACACACATATATCCGGCTTCGTGAGCCCT
>NZ_JBKORJ010000063.1:0-104469 GCF_047314585.1 Shewanella sp. BJSY2023SW005 | reverse complement strand
GAATCAAAGGCACTGTTCAATACCAAGTGGCTGCTTAACTCCATCATGCAAACCATGCGAATTTGAGGATAGGCAGCATCACCAGAAGCGTTGGCAGTTTTGGCAAAGGCCTGATTGTTTTGCTCACTATCAGGTGTTCGCCATACGATACCATCGACCCCATAGAGATTGAGTCCACACCAATGAGGATGCTCTGCTCTTTCATGCCAGGTCTTGGCACTTCGCTTAAACACATCTCGAACAACGTCGGAGCCCAGCCGCTTGCGCGCTTGCGTGACAGCGCTGCGCGCAACGTAATCCACCTCTTGAGGTAAGACGATATCAAGCTTATTGATGAGAGAGCGGACGGATTCGCCTCTGAACAGAGCCATACCAATCACCGCCCAAATCATGGCATCCATAGGTAACTTACGTCGCCTTAAACTGGCAACACCATGTGAATCAAGGCACGACTGAATTAAATCGGGCTCAAGTACATCGGCCAGACAGGTGAATTCGGTAAGACGGTTGATATGAGTACGCGCCAAAGCTTCTGAAAGTTGCATAAAAAAATCCGATGACATGGGGTCATCGGATTTTGATCCTTTCAGTGAGATCGTCAAGCGATCTGTCTTAACTGATCGGCATTAGGGTTATCCCCGCTTTTTCCGGATGACTGTCAACCTCTGAGGATCAGATACAGGCTGCTGTTGCCCCTGACTATCTTCAGTGCCACTGCGCCTTGTTGCTCTTTGAGTTCTTCTTTCAGTGCTTTGAGAGTGGCGGTCTTGGTACGGTTGACCCCAACAATCAAGTCACCTTTTTGCAAGCCACTCATGGCCGCTGGAGAATTCTGGGCGATATCGGTGATCTCGATACCTTTCTTGCTGTTCTCCAGAGTGGCACCGGCCAACATAGGATGAACGGCGCCGGCCGCAGTTTCTTTCACTTGGCTGGCTTCACCCAGAGTGACTTTGACTGTCTTGTCATCGCCATCACGTATCAGGCCAAGTTCTAGCTTGGTGCCGGCACCCATGGTGCCAATTTTGGCTCTCAATTCCTGGAAGCTCTTGATCTTGCGGCCATTAATGCTGACGATAATATCGCCTGCCTTGATGCCCGCCTTATCGGCGGCGCTGCCTTCCATTACTTCGCTGACAAAGCCACCGTGTTGGGTCTTGAGACCGAAGCCTTGAGCCAGTTCATTGTCCAGATCCCGACCCATGACCCCCAGAACGCCGCGGCGGACTTCGCCGTGTTCGATAATCTGATCTACCAGGCTATGAACCATGTTGGCAGGTATCGCGAAGCCGATACCTACGTTACCGCCGCCGGGAGCCACAATGGCGGTATTGATACCGATAAGCTCGCCGCGCAGGTTAACCAAGGCGCCGCCTGAGTTACCGCTGTTAATGGCGGCATCGGTTTGAATGAAGTTTTCCAGCATCTCTATGCCAAGGCCTGTACGCCCCAAAGCACTGACAATACCTGAAGTCACGGTTTGCCCAAGACCGAAGGGGTTACCTATGGCCACGGCAAAGTCGCCAACCCTCAAGTCATCCGAGTCGGCAGATTTGACTGCTGTGAGGTTGTCGGCCTCAATCTGCAGCAGGGCAATATCGGCATCTTTATCTTTGCCTATCAACTTGGCCTTGATTTCGCGGCCGTCGTGCAGCCCCACCTGAATATCATCGGCGCCATCGATTACATGGTTGTTGGTGACTATATAGCCCTTGTCGGCATCTATGATGACTCCGGATCCCAAACCGCGAAACGGTCGCTCCTGTACTTGCTCCTGCGGGGCGTTGGGGCCAAAGAAGTAGCGGAATATATCCGGTACCCGTTGGCGGGAAACCTGAGTGCCGGAAACAGCCACAGAGACAACCGCCGGTGTGGTTTGCTCCAACATGGGGGCCAGACTCGGCATGGCTTGGCCGTCTACGGCTTGTGGCAGCGCGGCCTGGGAGACTACAGGGGCCAGTGTCAGGGTGGCCCCGAGGAGGGCGGCGGAAACAAGAGATAACTTGGTCTTCATCTATGCATTGCTCCTAATACGGGATCAAATAACCATGTACTGTTTGCCACCGAGGTGGCTGAATCATAAAGGCTCTTACGAGCGTCCGGTAATTAATCCGACTTTAATCCTGTTTAAAAAGTTCATCATTCATTAACAAAGATTAATTTTTATTGCACGCTGACAGGGGACGCAGTCTCTGGCCTTTCTTCCGTGTCAGGCACACTGGTCAGCATAGCTGGCAAAGGGGCCAGTTGCTCCTCTTTGGCCAATCTTTGGCTGCCTTGATTCCAATGCTGATTGAGGCGATTGATCTGTTCTGTCAGTTGTCCCAGCAGTGCCCTCTGTTCGGCCAGATGATCGCTGACCTCCTGCTTGTGTTGGCTCAATTCCATCTTGCTGCGCTCTATGGCAGCCCCTTTACTGCTCTTGCCGAGCCCCCGGCTGACCAAGGTCTTGCCGATATAACCCAGTATCAACCCCAGAATGAAAGCCGCAAACACCAGTGGCCATTCCATATCGACTCCTTAAGTTTGTCTTTGTGTCTTATGCTCTTGCTCGACCCCATAGGGATACCTGGCAAAATATACCCCGAGCGTGGGTCTCATGATACCATTTGCCGCCCCAACTCTGTTGCGTGAGTTGGGTTAGGTACCCATCAAATAAGGTTAAAAGAGAAGAATTCAAGTGTCGCAGTTAACCCCCTGGCAGCATTACCAACAAGATCTCACCCGTGAGGATTTCAGCCATGACCCGGCGCAGGAGCAAGCGGTAAAGGCATTGCAGCGTGTTTATGATGAGCTGCAAAGGCCGCAAAAGTCCGGATGGCGCAATTGGTTCAGCCGGGAAAAAAACAGCAAGGTTCAGGGGCTTTACCTCTGGGGCGGTGTTGGGCGCGGCAAGACTTATCTTATGGACACCTTTTTCGATGCCCTGCCGGGTGAGCAGAAACTGAGAGCGCATTTCCATCGATTTATGCACAGAATTCATCGGGAACTGGACGAGCTCAAGGGAACCCGGGACCCGCTGTTGGTGATAGCCAAACAGATGGCGCAGCAATATCGGGTGATCTGCTTTGATGAGTTCTTTGTTTCGGACATCACGGATGCCATGTTGCTGGGCACGCTGTTCGAGGCCCTGTTCAAGGAGGGGGTGGTCTTGGTGGCCACCTCCAACATAGTGCCGGACGACCTTTACAAGAATGGTTTGCAGCGGGCCAGATTTTTACCAGCCATCGCCGAAATCAAGGCCAATTGCCAGGTGTTGAATGTCGATTCTGGAATCGACTACAGACTGCGGACCCTGGAACAGGCCGAGATCTACCATCACCCGCTGGATGAAACCGCCGAGTGCAATTTGCAACGTTATTTCACCCAACTGGCGCCTGAGTCTGAGGTCTCTGAAACGCCGCTGGAGATAGATGGGCGCAGCATAGTGATCCGTAAGCAGGCCCAGGGTGTTTTGCTGGCCGACTTCCGAGCGCTGTGTGATGGGCCGCGCAGTCAGCGGGACTATATGGAATTGGCGCAGTTGTTTCACACAGTGTTGCTCAGTGGCCTGGAACAGATGGGCGCCCAGCAGACAGGGGATGATATTGCCCGCCGGTTTCTGGCGCTGGTGGATGAGTTCTACGAGCGGCATGTGAAACTTATCATCTCGGCCGAGGTACCGCTCGAGCAGATTTACACAGATGGGCAGCTGAGTTTTGAATTTCGTCGCTGCCGCTCCCGTCTGATTGAGATGCAGTCCCGGGATTACCTGGCTCTGGAGCACCTGCCATAGGGGATGATTGCCCCCGTTTTGTTGCCGACAATCCAACCGAATGAGCACGGTGACCAAGGCGTTGATGGTGCCAAAGCGGTAACGACCTGAAAAAGATCGTCTTTTACGGCGGGATCTCAAAAAGCAGGTGATTTTTAGTTCAGCTTTGTCTATAATCCGCCACCTGCCCACGTTACTCCGCCGATTGGGCGGATTTAAAAGCCAGATTCTTTGCTCGAAGGGGCAGAGAAAGGCATTTTTGTGTTATCTGCATCCGCAGGTAGCATGTGACAGAATTTAACTTTGGGTTTTTGTAATAATGAAGACTTTTACTGCTAAGCCAGAAACTGTAGCTCGTGACTGGTACGTTGTTGATGCCGAAGGTAAGACCCTGGGTCGTATCGCCACTGAAATCGCTCTGCGTCTGCGTGGCAAGCACAAGGCTGAGTACACTCCTCACGTAGATACCGGTGACTACATCATCGTGATCAACGCCGAGAAAGTAACTGTGACCGGTAACAAGGCTGCAGGCAAGACGTACTACTCGCACTCAGGCTTCCCAGGTGGCATCAAGCAAATCAGCTTCGAGAAGCTGCAAGCTCACAAGCCAGAAATGATCATCGAGAAAGCAGTCAAGGGTATGTTGCCAAAAGGCCCTCTGGGTCGTGCCATGTTCCGTAAGCTGAAAGTTTACGCTGGCGCAGAGCACAACCACGCTGCACAACAACCTCAAGTTCTTGATATCTAAACGGGATTAAGCAAATGGCTGCAACTCAGTACTACGGCACTGGCCGTCGCAAAACTTCAACTGCTCGCGTATTCGCTAAAGCAGGTAGTGGCAATATCGTTGTTAACCAACGTCCTCTGGATGTTTACTTCGGTCGTGAAACCGCTCGTATGGTTGTTCGTCAACCTCTTGAGCTGGTTGAAATGACTGAAAAGCTGGACATCTATGTAACTGTTAAGGGTGGTGGTATCACTGGCCAAGCCGGCGCTATCCGTCACGGTATCACCCGTGCTCTGATGGAGCTGGACGAAGCTCTGCGTCCTACTTTACGTTCTGCTGGTTATGTAACCCGCGATGCTCGTAAGGTTGAACGTAAGAAAGTTGGTCTGCGTAAAGCACGTCGTAAGCCACAGTTCTCCAAGCGTTAATATCGCTTTCGAGATACCAAAAACCCAGCGTACGCTGGGTTTTTTTATGGCTGAGATTTATCCCTGGCAGCCCTGTATACTCAGGGTTGTTGTGGCAGGTTTAAATGGGGTGAAACATGAGTTGGCAACTACTGTTGATGGCCTTGGGTTTGGTATTGATCCTGGAAGGGGTGGGGCCCTTGTTATTCCCCAACCGCTGGCGTCGTTACCTGTTGGAAGTGGCTTCCCAACCGACAGCTATCATGCAACGCCTGGGCGGCGTCCTGGTTGTTGCAGGAATTGTCATATTGATTATTTTTTCATAAATACTTGCCCCTTCCATGCCAATATCTGTTAGAATCCTGCTTTAACCGCAACCTTGCAGCAAACAATGGGCAAAAATGTAGTTGTTCTCGGCACTCAATGGGGTGACGAGGGAAAAGGTAAGATTGTCGACCTTCTGACCGAACAGGCAAAATTCGTAGTCCGTTACCAAGGTGGCCACAACGCTGGTCATACTCTGGTTATCGATGGTGAAAAAACCGTTCTTCATCTGATCCCCTCAGGCATTCTGCGCGATAACGTCAAGTGCATTATCGGCAACGGCGTGGTTTTGGCGCCCGATGCTCTGATGAAAGAGATCGGCATGCTGAAAGAGAAAGGTATTCCGGTTGAGGAACGCCTGCTGATCTCTGAAGCTTGTCCTCTGATCCTTCCTTTCCACTGTGCGCTGGATATTGCTCGCGAAAAAGCGCGTGGCAACAAGGCTATCGGTACTACAGGGCGCGGCATCGGCCCGGCTTATGAAGATAAAATTTCCCGTCGCGGTTTGCGCGTAGGGGATCTCTTCAATCCACAACTGTTTGCCGAGAAGCTGAAAGAAGTGATGGCCTATCACAACTTTATGCTGACCGAATACTATAAGTGCGAAGCCGTTGATTACCAGAAGACTCTGGATGACGCGCTGGCACTGGCAGACTACCTGAAAGGTCTGTGTGTGGATGTCACCGAATTGCTGGATCAAGCCCGCAAGAATGGCGACAACATACTGTTTGAAGGCGCTCAGGGCACATTGCTGGATATCGACCACGGTACTTATCCATTTGTAACCTCTTCCAACACTACTGCAGGCGGTGTGGCAACAGGTTCAGGATTCGGCCCTCGTCATCTGGATTATGTTTGCGGCATCATCAAGGCTTATACCACCCGTGTGGGTGCCGGCCCATTCCCGACTGAACTGGAATGTGAAATCGGCGATCACTTGGGAACCAAGGGCCAGGAATTTGGTGCGACAACCGGTCGTAAGCGTCGTCCGGGTTGGTTGGACATAGTGGCTATGCGCCGCGCGGTTCAGATCAACAGCATCAGTGGTTTCTGCCTGACCAAGCTCGACGTTTTGGACGGCTTGAAAGAAGTGAAGCTCTGCGTAGGCTATCAGCACCCAGACGGTACTGTGTCCAATGTGACTCCGCTGGCGGCCGAAGGCTACGAGCACGTTACTCCTGTGTATGAAACCATGCCAGGCTGGAGTGAAAACACCTTTGGTGCCACTTCACTGGAGCAACTGCCACAGGCAGCAATCAACTATATCAAGCGGATTGAAGAACTGCTGGAAACACCTGTCGATATCATCTCAACCGGGCCTGACCGGAATGAGACCATGATTCTGGTGAATCCATTCAGTTAAGTAAAAAGGCCGCCTAAGCGGCCTTTTTCGTTTATGGGGCTTACACTGTTTGCCCTTAAGAATTGGGTTATACTGCCGATGAAAAGACAGTCTATTTGTCATCAGGACAGCTTATGTTGCGTATAGCCCTATTACTCTTGTTAGTAACCAGTGCCAATGTGTTGGCCGAAGAAACCAAGGCCGTGGATATCTACAGCCAGGAAGAACTGCTGGAGCTTATTCGCAGCAAACAATACCTGACCCGGGTCAAAGCCGATGACTGTCAGCTGGTGCAGGATATTGAGGCGCGCGCCGAAGTACTCAAGCAGCCGTTGTACCAGTACCTCTGGGGTGAGATGCTTAATTTCGGCATCTGCGTCAAGGCCAATCCGCCCAGAGGAATATCGCTGCTCAGGGATGCCGCCGAGCAGGGCAGTGCCGAAGCCATGGTGCGCATTGCCGAGTATTATAAAGATGGCAAGTTTGTACTGCAGGACAAAGAACGTTCGGTGCAGTACCTGTTACCCGCTGCCGCCAACGGTGACCTGCCGGCCAGAATGATGCTGGTCGAGCTGTTTGCCAAGGGTTATGGCAGCCCAAGGGATTATGTCTTGGGGTATCACTGGCTCTACAACCAGGTGTTCAGCGATGAACAGACCCAGCAAGACGCCAAAAGATTATTGCAGCTGTTAGCGGCTAAAATGCCCGCCAGTCAGGTGGAGAAGGCCAAAAAGGAACATCTGCAAAGCCGTTAACTAGCTTGTCGCACTGGATGCGACAACGAAAAAATTGGAAATTGAATGATAAAAGATCCTCATTTTGAGCGAGAACAAGATAAGTACGACAACCCCATCCCCAGCCGGGAATTTATATTGGAATATCTGCGCTCGCAGACCTCTCCCCTGAATCGTGAGCGGATCGCCACGGCCCTCAACATCTCCGACGAAGAACAACTCGAGGCGCTGCGGCGTCGGCTGCGTGCCATGGAGCGCGATGGTCAGCTGGTATTTACCCGCGGCCAGTGTTATGGCCTGCCGGAGCGGATGGACTTGATCCAGGGCACTGTGCTGGGCCACAGAGATGGCTATGGCTTCTTCCGTCCCGATGAAGGCGGTGATGACCTGTTTATCAACCATGGTGACATGCTCAGATACTTCCATGGCGACAAGGTGTTGGCGCAGAAGGCTGGAGTCGATCGCAAGGGGCGCCGCGAAGCTCGCATAGTGCGCTTGGTCGCCGAGCGAACCGCCGCCTTGGTGGGGCGTTTCCATGTCGATTGTGGCATGGCCTTTGTTATTGCCGATGATAAGCGTATTACCCAGGAAATATTGATAGACAACGCCGATCGCAACGGCGCCCGTCAGGGCGATGTTGTGGTGGTGGAACTCACCCGCAGGCCGGGGCGCTATGTCAAAGCCGCCGGTAAGGTGGTTGAGGTGCTGGGTAAAGAGATGGCGCCGGGCATGGAGATAGAAATTGCCCTGCGCAACTATGATCTACCCCATACCTGGTCTGCCGCAATCGAAAAGAAACTGCGCAAAATATCCGATGAAGTGCAGGAAGAGGACAAGGTAGGTCGGGTCGACCTGCGGCAACTGCCCTTGGTCACCATAGACGGTGAAGATGCTCGCGACTTTGACGATGCTGTCTATGCCGAGCGCAAGCGCAGCGGCGGTTGGCGCCTGTGGGTGGCCATTGCCGATGTCAGCTATTATGTGCGTACTCAATCGGCGCTGGATCAAGAAGCCCGTGCCCGAGGAAACTCTGTGTACTTCCCGTCACAGGTGATCCCCATGTTGCCGGAAAAGCTCTCCAACGGCCTGTGCTCCCTGAACCCGGGAGTTGACCGTCTCTGTATGGTGGCCGAGATGACAGTGTCGGCGTCGGGTAAGTTATCCGGCTACAAGTTCTATCCGGCGGTGATGCATTCCCACGCCCGTTTCACCTATACCCAGGTGGCGGCCATGCTGGAAGGCGAAGAAGGCCTGGAAGAGCATAAGCCTTTACTGCCGCATCTCAAGGTGTTGCAGGAGCTGTATCTGGCGCTCGATAGCCAGCGGGCCAACCGTGGCGCCATCGCCTTTGAGACGCTGGAAACCCAGTTCATCTTCAATGAGCAGCGCAAGATAGACAAGATAGTGCCCAGAGCCCGTAACCAGGCGCACAAGATCATCGAAGAGTGTATGATCCTCGCCAACGTGGCGGCGGCCAAGTTTGTCAAAAAGCACAAGGGTGAAGTCCTCTATCGGGTGCACGAAGCGCCATCCGAGCAGAAGCTGACTCAGTTCAAGGAGTTTCTGGCTGAGCGGGGGCTCTCCATGGGTGGCGGTCTCGAACCCGAACCCAGTGACTACCAGGCTCTGATGGAAAAAGTCCAGGGTCGCGCCGATGCCGAACTCATTCAGGTGATGTTGCTGCGCTCCATGCGCCAGGCGACTTACACACCGGACAATGAAGGCCACTTTGGTCTGGCGCTGGAGGAGTATGCTCACTTTACTTCGCCGATTCGCCGTTATCCTGACTTGGTGTTGCACAGGGTGATCCGTTACCTGCTCGCCAAAGAGCGTGGTGAAGCGAGCGACAAGTGGACCCCGGACGGCGGCTATCACTATCAGCTCGATGAGCTGGATCAGCTTGGCGAAGAGTGTTCCAACACCGAGCGCCGCGCCGATGAAGCCACCCGTGACGTCTCCGACTGGCTCAAGTGTGAGTTTATGCAGGACCATGTGGGTGACACCTTCGATGCGGTGGTGGCTTCCGTCACCAGCTTCGGGCTGTTTGTGCGCCTCAATGAGCTATTTATTGACGGCTTGGTGCATATCTCCACCCTGGGCAGCGACTACTTCCAGTATGATCCCATGCGCCAGCGCCTGATAGGTGAGCACTCAGGGCAGATCTACCAGATTGGCGACGCTGTGACGGTTAAAGTCGCCTCGGTCAATCTGGACGACAGACAGATTGACTTGCTGATGGTGGACGAAGAGGGACGCAGCCAGCGCCGTAAAGGCCGCAGCAAGAGTAAGCCGCTGACCGCACGGGAAAGGGTCAATATTGAAGGAGCCCGCCGCTCGGCCAAGGCACAGAAGCCGGCAGGTAAAGGGAGCGCCAAGTCTAAGTCCACAGGCGCATCCGCCAAGAGCAAATCAACCAAGGCTGCCGGCAACGCCGGGGCGAAAAAGCCCAAGGCAGCCAAACGAGTCAAGAGAAAGAAGTAAATGAAAAAACAGGAACTGGTGTTTGGCATTCACGCGGTCGAGTCTTTGCTGAAACACGCTCCGGAGCGGGTGCTGGAAATGTGGCTGCTCAGTGGTCGTCAGGATGACAGGGTCAAGCCCTTGTTGGAGATGGCGGCTCAGTGGGGCATTCGCGCCCAGCAGGCGTCCCGCAAGACACTGGATGACAAGGCCGAAAGTACTCAGCATCAGGGGATCATCATCCGGGTGCGTCCGGCCAAAGTCTTGACCGAAAACGATCTGGAAGCCTTATTAGACAAGACGGACTCGCCATTTTTGCTGATCCTGGATGGTGTCACAGATCCCCACAATCTGGGGGCCTGTCTGCGAAATGCCGATGCGGCCGGGGTTCACGGCGTCATAGTGCCCAAAGACAACTCAGTGGGGCTGACGCCGACCGTCAGCAAGGTGGCTTGCGGCGCGGCCGAGACAGTACCGCTGTTTCAGGTGACCAACCTGGCGCGTACCATGAAGCGTTTGCAGGAAAGGGGCGTGTGGATTGCCGGCACTGCAGGCGAGGCCGACAGCACCCTGTATCAGGCCGACCTCAAGGGGGCTCTGGCCATTGCCATGGGCGCCGAAGGCAAGGGGCTGAGACGCTTGAGCCGCGAAAGTTGCGACACCCTGATCTCTATTCCTATGGCTGGCAGTGTCTCCAGTCTGAACGTGTCGGTGGCAACAGGTATCTGCCTGTTCGAAGCTGTGCGTCAGCGCCTCTAACTGCCGAATATGGCAGCCTCTCTTGAGAATACGGGCCATGAATTGTATAGCAGTGCCGGCCCGTATCTCATGCAACTGCAACAAGGCTATCTGGGTGAAATCTATGGCATGGCGTTCTTCGAGCGCCTGGGCCGGGATTATCATTTTCAGGCAACCGAGAGCCAGTTAACAGAAAGTCAGTTAACTGAAAGCCACTTAATAGAAAGCCAAGCCGTGTTTTCTCTACTGTTCAAGGTGGAGCAATATACTGCCAAGGCTTTGCTGAAACTGCTGCCTGAGCTGACGAGTCTGGATGAGGCGTTGTTGGAGCAAGTGCGCATGCAGGCGCACAAAGAAGTGGACAGTTGGCTTAAGCTTCCCTGGCATAAACTGCTTGCGGCGCTGCTTCTCTGGGTTGAACCTTACCAGCAAAAATATGCCAAGTGGGCGGATGATGCCGAGAGCAACTCTGAGTACGGCGCAGCCTTTCGTCTGTTGGAGCGGCATGAAATCGCCATCTATCTCTACTTGCAGGCGCTTGAGCGCGGTGAAAAGCGCGCCGCGTTAATCCTGGAGCGTTTTCTTGGAGCTCTTTAGTTGAAAGAGCTCTTCAAGCGCGGGAGTTACTGAAAGGTATAGAGCAGGTTGAAGGTGGTGATGGTATCTGTCTGCTTACTGCCTTCCGGTACCACTTCTGTATATTTGACGTTGAAGCCTATCTTGAAGGCCCAGTCCTGAAAGAGGGTGTTTTTATAGCCCATGTCCAGTGCCAGAGTATTGTTATTTTCGCCCACCTCGGCGGTCAGGTCGGCAGTGAAGCTGGTGTACTCGTGGATCTTCTGTTCAAACTTGGCCGCGGTCCGTAGGATCACATCTTTCTCGGCCACAGGATCCGGCGCCGCATCAGTTTCTATTGGCATGTTGTATCGGTAACCCGGGCCGACTTCGAGACTCAACTTGGTACGGCGGGTGCTGATGGCATCGAAACCATAACCGCTGGAAACCGTGTAGATCTCTGTGTAGGAACCGAACTTGTCCCAGATGAATTCACCACGGCCAAAGATATAGCCGCCGTTGAGTTTGTAGTTGGACTGCAGCTGCAGATCGTATTTTTCGGCTGTGGTTTTTTCAGAGTCAGAGGCGAAATAGGCCTTGAGGGTTCCTTCCTGTTTGGCGTTTTCCGTGTCGTAAACCAACTTGGTACGACCGTTGAAACTGCTTGAATCTGTGTTACCTGTGTTGAGCTGAAAGCCGGCCTCAATCTCAGCGGTGAAGTCGCTTGGAGGCTCGCGATAATCCGGAGGCACCAAGGCCCACGCCGAAGTCGGTAGCGCAAACAATAACGCCAATACAGAGGATCTTGTCATTATTCTTATGTCTTTTGCTGTGACTGCCATAAATTTAGCGTCACATAATACCTGCTCATGGGGCCGAGGCAAAGTTATTGCTTGAGTTTACCGCGGCCTTTATGTACTATTTCGCGCCTAATTCAGTCACATTAATTTTCGTTCCTTGCCTCAATTTGGTCTGACTGAGCCAACAACGAGGCTAGATAACCGTAAGGAGCACTAAATGCGTCATTACGAAATCGTATTTATGGTTCACCCTGATCAGAGTGAACAAGTACCAGGTATGATTGAGCGCTACACAGGTGTTATCACCGAAGCTGGCGGTCAAATCCATCGTTTGGAAGACTGGGGTCGTCGCCAACTGGCTTACCCAATCCAGGATCTGCACAAGGCTCACTATGTTCTGATGAACGTTGAGACCACTGCAGAGTCTGTTGAAGAGCTGGAAACTGCTTTCCGTTTCAACGACGCCGTTCTGCGTAGCCTGGTGATGCGCACTAAAGCTGCCATCACTGAAGCATCTCCAATGGCCAAAGCTAAAGACGAGCGCGATTCACGTCGCAGCGCCGTTAGCGAAAAAGCTGCTGAAGAAACCCAAGAAAACGCTGAAGCAAGCGCTGAGTAAGTTTTTCTGTGACCACCAATCACTTGGTGTTGTCCGGTACCGTCATTCGGTCCAGACACTTTGATAGCCCGGCTGGAATACCTCACACGGTACTTCAACTGGAACACAGGTCGCAGCGTTTCGAGGCCGATTTGCCCAGAAACGTCTACTGCCAACTTCAAGTGATATTGAGTGGTGAACGCTTCAAGAGCGTAGCAGACAAGCTGAAAGCGGGTGTGGATATCCAAGTCAGTGGTTTTCTGGCTCTACAACAGAGTCGCAATGGCCAAAGCCGACTGGTGTTACACGCCGAAAATGTCGAATTGAAAAATTAGGAGACTGTCAAATGGCACGTTATTTCCGTCGTCGTAAGTTCTGCCGTTTCACTGCTGAAGGTGTTACGGAGATCGATTACAAAGATATCGCTACTCTGAAAAACTACATCACAGAAAGCGGTAAGATTGTTCCAAGCCGTATCACTGGTACTTCTGCCAAGTATCAGCGTCAACTGGCTCGCGCTATCAAGCGTGCTCGTTATCTGTCACTGCTGCCATACACTGATCTGCATCAGTAATCGGCACTGTTCTAGCTAGAGGAATTGATAATGAACGTTATTCTGCTTGATAAAATCGCAAACCTGGGCAACCTGGGTGACCAGGTATCAGTTAAGGCCGGTTACGCTCGTAACTACCTGCTGCCAAAAGGCAAAGCTGTTGTTGCCAACGCTGAGAACGTAAAAGTTTTCGAAGCTCGTCGTGCTGAGCTGGAAGCCAAGCTGGCTGCCGACCTGGCCGCTGCCACTGCTCGTGCAGAGCAGATCTCTGCTCTGGAAGCGGTTGTTATCGCTTCTAAAGCCGGTGACGAAGGCAAGCTGTTCGGTTCTATCGGTACCCGTGACATCGCTGACGCAGTAACTGCTGCCGGCGTTGAACTGGCCAAAGCCGAAGTGCGTCTGCCACTGGGCGCTCTGCGCACCACTGGTGACTTCGAAGTTGAAGTTCAGCTGCACACTGAAGTAAAAGCGGTAGTTAAAGTAACTGTTGTTGCTGAAGCTTAATCCCGGCTTTTACTAGAAAAACACCGCCTCCGGGCGGTGTTTTTTTATGCCTGTTTGCTGGCCGGGGCCGACGGTTTTTCCCCTTTCTTCTTCGCCTGCTAATGCCAAACTTAAGCACACTGTCATTTACCCACAGTTACTGTGGCTATCTCTGGCAGAACCGCTGCTGACTGGATTGCCTATAACTACAGAAACACCCGCCGGGGCGGGTGTTTTCTGGGTTATTGCAGATTAGTGGCTATCAGTTGCGCACCAGTTCCAGCTCTTTGAGCAGGTTGTCGGCATGATCCACTTCATCCATCATCCACAGAATGTAGCGGATATCTACGTGCACGGCGCGGGTGATGGTGGGGTTGAAATACCAATCTTTGGTGATGGCTTCATAGGTGGAGTCAAAGTTGAGGCCAACCAGCTCGCCCTTGCCGTTAAACACGGGGGAGCCCGAGTTGCCTCCTGTGGTATCCACGCTGGAGAGGAAGTTAACCGGTACAGAGTTGAACTCGGCCGGGTTATCCAGACAGGAGAACAGGCGGCACAACCAGCTGCGAGGATCCTGATACAAGTGCTGCACCTTATGCTCGCCCAGTCGTCCCTGCTTGATGGCATCCAGCAGCTTCTGCGGTGCATTGTAGGGCTCGACACCTGTGTGCTTGGCGACTATCCCTTCCAGCTTGGTAAAGGGTTGCTTGTAGAGCGCATCACGGGACTGATAGCCATCGACCATACCATAGCTGATCCTTAAGGTGCCGTTGGCATCCGGATAGACAGGCTTACCCATGGCCTTGTTATAGGCAATGATCGCCTTCATGTAGGCGGGGCGGGCGATGGACAGCTTACCGGCCAGTTCCTTGTCGGCTTTTTCCTGCGCCATATTGGTGTCGTACAGGGCCACTGCCATGCGAATGAAGGGATCGCTGCTGCTCTCAAAGGCTTCCGGCTTGGCCTGCATCCAGTCGAGGCGTTTCTCTTGGTCGGTCAGCTCGGTCAGGGCATACATGCCTTCGAGCTTGTCGCCCAGGCTGATACCTTGCTCGGGTGTCAGCAACTGATCCATCACGGCGACCCGGTTATCCTGCGCCAGGTAGGCGTCGATATCCATTTGCCATAGTGTTTTGTCGACGCTGATATCGAAGCTGGAGTCAAGTCGCTTGAGACGGGCGGCGAACATCTTCATGTCACGCTCTTGATAACCCGCTTCGCGCTCGGCATCCGGTTTTTGGTTTTCTTTGGCCAGGCGATAAAGCTGCTTGGCGGCGCCGAGCAGGGCACTGGATTGAGCATTGTCAAAATAGTAGCTCTGCTGATACTTGTGCTGTTGCTCGGCCAGCAGTTGTTCGAGCTCACTCAGTTGTGCCGTCAGCGGCTGTGCGTCTTTATCTTTGGCCAGCCAGTCGCGGAAGGCATTTTCCTCGACCTGCTTGATGGCGGCGATGTCAGTGGCGTGGAAGCCATCCAATAAGCCGTTGAGTTTTTTCATCCGGTTGGCCATGCCGGCCAGAGTCCCGGCATACTTGATGGCGATATCCTTGTCGGAAGCGCCCATGCCCTCAATGGTGTCGATTTTGGCCTGATAGCGGGCGGCTTGGGTCGGATAGAGCCAGTCGCTGGCGAATCTCAGCTCTGAGGTCAGGCGGTAGCGGCTGGTTGAACCCGGGTAACCGGCCACAAACACGCCATCACCGGCCTTAACGCCATCGGCATTGACCTTGAGGAAGCTCTTGGGCTGATAAGGCACGTTATCCTCGGCATAGGCTGCCGGTTTGCCATCCTTGCCGACATAAGCCCTGAGGAAGGTAAAGTCGCCGCTGTGACGAGGGTATTCATAGTTATCTATGTCGCCACCGAAACCGCCAACACTCTCGGGTGGCGCATAAACCAGGCGCACATCGCGAATAATCAGCTGTTTGATCAGGTAGTATTCAAGTCCATTGTGGAAACTACGTACTGAGCAGCGGTAGTTGTCGTCGGCTTCACACTCTTTGACCAGCGCCTTGCTGTTGGCCTGGATGGCTTCATAACGCGCCAGTGGCTCGGTCGGCAGATTGGCAGTTATCTTATCTGTGACATCTGTGACCGCCTCGGTGACATAGAGGCGCTCGTTGGGGCCGGCCGAAGGCTCCAGGCGTTGTTCTTTGGCCAAAAAGCCGTCGGCCAGATAGTTGTGTTCTTTGGTGCTGTTGTATTGGATACCCCGATAGGCACAGTGATGGTTGGTGACAACCAATCCTTGGGGTGAGACGAAACTGGCGGTACAATAGCCGAGGCCCACCACGGCGTTCATGGGATACTTTCCGAGATCGGCCAGTTGCTCTGCCGGGATGGCGATGCCGCGCTCACTGAGCTTGTCGGCAATAGAGGGCATTTGGTAAGGTTGCCACTGCCCTTCATCGGCTATGGCGAGGCCAGAGGTCAGCGCCAAGGCTGCAGCCAATGCATTGCGCATGTTCATTCCTTATTTATTGTTAGTGTCCGTTTGGATATGAAAAACAGGTTATTGTAGGTGTAAAATTCCTGTTCTGATTGAACCGGGTTTTATATCACATTTTGCCTGATTGTTGGAGAGTTGGAGATTTATGCAACAGCAAGGTGCCTTTAAGGCCAAAGACAAGCGAAGAGACGTCCAGGTTGACGCGCTCAAGCTGCCCCCCCATTCCATTGAGGCGGAACAATCCGTGCTCGGGGGACTGATGCTGGATGCAGAGGCCTGGGACAAGGTGTCCGAGGCCGTGGTCAGAGAAGACTTTTACTCCCGTTCCCACAGGCTGATTTTCGGTGCCATGCAAAAGCTGGTAGAAAACGGCCAACCCATAGATTTGATTACGGTTTCAGAACAACTGGAACTGACTGACGAGCTGGAAGATGCCGGTGGTTTTACCTATCTGGGTGAGATCGCCAAGAATACCCCCAGCGCCGGTAATATTCTTTCCTACGCCGAAATCGTGCGCGAGCGTGCCGTGGTGCGGGAGATGATCCGGGTGGCACATGAGATTGCCGATGCCGGTTACAACCCTGAGGGGCGGGACTCAGGCGCCTTGCTGGACTTGGCCGAAACCAAGGTGTTCAAGATAGCCGAGCAGCGCGCCAACGCCAACGAGGGCCCGGAGGGGATCAAGACCATCCTCGAAAAAACCGTCGACAAGATTGAGCAGCTGTACAACAACCCGCACAACGGTGTGACCGGGGTATCCAGCGGTTTCTCCGATCTGGATAAGATGACTGCAGGTTTCCAGTCCGGTGACCTGATCATTGTCGCGGCCCGTCCTTCCATGGGTAAGACCACCTTTGCGATGAACCTGTGTGAATACGCGGCGCTCAATGAAAACAAACCAGTGCTTATTTTCAGTCTCGAGATGCCCTCGGAACAGATCATGATGCGTATGCTGGCGTCGCTTGGCCGGGTGGATCAGACCAAGATACGTACCGGCCAGTTGGATGATGATGATTGGGCGCGGGTGTCCTCTACCATGGGGATCATGCTCGAGCAGGGCAAGATGTATATCGATGACAGCTCGGGCCTGACGCCGACCGAAGTGCGCAGCAGGGCCAGGCGTATCGCCCGGGAATACGGCGGTCTGTCTATGATCATGGTCGACTACCTGCAGCTGATGCAGGTGCCGGCGCTGGCCGATAACCGGACCCTGGAAATTGCTGAAATCTCCCGCTCGCTCAAGGCCTTGGCCAAGGAGCTGGAGATCCCGGTGATCGCTCTGTCGCAGCTGAACCGCTCATTGGAGCAAAGGGCCGATAAGCGCCCGGTGAACTCTGACTTGCGTGAATCCGGCTCTATCGAGCAGGATGCGGACCTTATCATGTTTATTTATCGTGACGAGGTGTATAACGACGATTCGCCCGATAAAGGCACGGCAGAGATCATCATAGGTAAGCAACGTAACGGCCCCATCGGCCGGGTCAGGCTGACTTTCCAGGGGATGTTCTCCCGCTTTGACAATTACGCCGGTCCGCAATTTGAAGAGGACTAAACCTCTGCGGACGGTTTTCCCGGCGCGGCCAGAGAGCGCGCCATCCAATCCAAGATTGAAGGTAAGCTTTGAAACCCTTTCCCAGAGCAGAGATTAGCAGCCGGGCGCTGCAACATAATCTGGCCAGGCTGCGTGAGATCGCACCCGCCAGCAAAGTTATTGCTGTCGTCAAGGCCAACGGCTATGGCCACGGCTCGCTGAACGTGGCCAAGAGTCTGAGCAGTGCCGACGGCTTCGGTCTGGCGCGGCTCGAAGAAGCGTTGGAGCTCAGGGCCGGTGGTGTAACGGCCAAGCTGTTGTTGCTCGAAGGTTTTTTTCGCAGCACTGAGTTGCCTCTGCTGGTTAAGCATGACATAGACACTGTGGTGCATCATGAGTCGCAGTTGCAGATGCTGGAGCAGGCCAAGCTGGATAAGCCGGTAACTGTGTGGCTCAAGGTCGACAGCGGCATGCACAGATTGGGTTTTCGCAGCGACGAGTTTAGCGAGGTGTATCAGCGGCTGCTGGATTGCCCGCAAGTGGCCAAGCCCATCAATCTGATGAGCCATTTCGCCTGCGCCGATGAGCCGGACAATGACTATACCCGCAAGCAGTTGGAGCATTTCAACCAGCTCACCGCCGGGTTGGATGGAGACCGCAGTCTGGCCAACTCGGCCGGTGCCCTCTACTGGCCCAGCAGCCAGCAAAACTGGATCCGCCCGGGTATCGCCCTCTATGGGGTGTCGCCTGTTGTCGGTGACCGAGGCGCCAACCACGACCTGCAACCGGCCATGAGTCTGGTGTCACAGTTGATAGCCGTGCGCGAGCATAAGGCCGGAGAGAGCGTGGGCTACGGGAGTTTTTGGCGCTCATCAAGGGATACCCGCCTCGGCGTGGTGGCCATAGGTTATGGTGATGGTTATCCACGCAACGCCCCCGAGGGCACACCTGTGCTGATCAATGGTCGCCGGGTACCTGTGGTTGGCAGGGTGTCCATGGATATGCTGACTGTGGATCTGGGGCCGGATGCCCGGGACGCGGTCGGTGATGATGCCCTCTTGTGGGGCCCGGCATTACCGGTGGAAGAGGTGGCGGCTCATATCGAAACCGTGGCCTATGAACTGGTGACCAAGTTGACCCCCAGAGTGGCCGTCTGCCTCGATTGAGTGAGTCATGCCATTGAGTTGGTAAACAATAAAGGGCGCTTCGGCGCCCTTTGTCATTACTGATTCTCGAAACAGATCTCTATGTAGGCCGAGCCCTTGGGAGCGACAAAAGGCATGATGATCTTCTGGCCCTGGGCCTGATGGGAAATCTTGTGACCTATGCCGGAAACCACTACAGGGGTGGCCATTTCAAACTCATAGCCCTTGTCCGACAGCAGGTTCTTGGCGCCGCCGGTCACCATGTTGGTGATTTCCCCCACCAGATCTGTCACTTCTTCATTGATATTGCCGGGATTCTCTCCCAGCATATTTTGCATTATCTCCAGGATCAGCCCTTGTTCAAAGGTGATCGACAGCGACCCTTTGGTCTGCGGGCCCACCATACCGATAAGCCCGGAGACATCGCCCTTGGCCAGGTTGTCTGTCTTGAGTCTGGGCTTGCCCGGGGTCAACTGCATGTTGGCCATGGTGGAAACCACATTGAGAAGTGACTGAAGAAAGGGATTGATAAAAGTGACATTCATGCCGGATTTGTTCCTCTTGCTGCCTAGGGAAGTGCAGATAGCGTAAGGCTAATCCATAAGCGGTTTCACTCCCGCCCACTGGATCACACTCTTATTAGCTTAGAACAATGGCTTGGGCTCTGTGGCGATTTCTTGCCCGGAAAAACTGTGCCCGGCATAAAAACCGGGCACAGAGCGAGCTTCAGGAGACTTTTTCGATTTTTGCCGGTAACCCCTGGCGCGCCGAGGCGCCGCTGGCCCAATCCACCAGAGGGTAGGAACCCGAACGGCTGGGATCCAGCACAGCGAGATCGTTGAGGTTAACCCCGGCGCGGATCAGCGGATTGGCAGCAACCTGCTTGCCATCTATGCTGAATGCCCGCGCGCCGAGCTCCTTGTGACCAAAGCCGTGTTCAATGGCGATGCACTCGGGATGCACGCCGGCGACGCATTCCACCAGTGCCAGCACACTGCCGTTGGGGGTGCTGATTTTCACTGTATCCCCTGTGGCTATCCCCAATCTTTGGGCCGTGTCTTTATTGATCCGCACCGGATTATTGGGGTGCACCTGCCTGAGCCTGTCAGAGCCGATACTCATGGAGCTCATGGTGTGCGACTTGTAGCTCGACAGCAACATGGGCCAGGACTGGCGGTCGAAGGCTTGCCTGAGTTCTGTGCCATCGGCCAGACGTTGACCATAGCTGCGCGGACAGCCACTGAGAAACTCGCCGCTCTGGGAGTGACGGCGACTGCCCACCTGAGGGTTCCATAACATCATCGGCTTGGGCCAGACCTTGGTGGGGTTGCCTTCGGCGTCCCTGGCCTTGTTCATTGATTCGAAACGGCCACCGCGGGCATAGAGATAAGCGACTCTCGATGCTTCCTCTTCGCCGAGACGGGCCTTGAGTTCGGGAATGATCCTGACAACCCCGGACCAATAGAGATCTTCCTTGCCGATGGCGGGGACTTTCTCTCCCAACCAGGCGACGTTGGCGGCGCCGTAGAGAGAAAAGTCGGCGGCGCGGGTCAGCGGGTGGCGTGTGCCATCATGGGCCAGCACAGCATTTTCACCGAAGCCGGGCAGGGCCAGCGCCATGGCAACCCGGGTAAGAAAGCTTTCCATACACACGGGATCGCCATCCACTGTGTGTTCCACCCTGGGTTTGACTATCGGCCAGCGGCCGGTGGCTATCTTGGTCATTGTGCCCTGCCAGGCCGAGGTCCAGCCCCAGGACTCATAGGTGAGGGTATCCGGCACTATATAGTCGGACAGTGCTGTGGTTTCGTTGATAAAGCTGTCGATACTGATAAACAGCGGCAGCACCTTGGGGTCTTTGAGTTTTTCGCCTATGGCGGCGCCGAGCCCGGCCTGACCGTAGACAGGGTTGCCCATATGGTTGATCCAGGCCTTGAGCGAATAGGGGTAACCGTTGACCGCCGCGGTTAGATGCTCGCTCAGCATGGGCGCCGAAATCGGGAACCAGGGTTCCTTGGCCGGGTAGGGCGACTCACCGGCCTGCTGCTTGCGCTTGTATTCCGAGCTTTTTTCATAGGGGAAACGGGAGCGCGACAGGAATACTCCCTTGGGCTGTACCATGCCGTCAAACTCGGCCAGATTGTAGCGCGGGCCTTTGCCGAAGGCCGGGAAAGTGCCGCCCTTGGCCAGCGCGCCGCCCTTTTGGTTGATATTGCCTATCATGGCGTTGAGCATCATGATGGCCCAGGCGGTATAGAAGCCATCGCTGCTCATGGTGCCGCCATGGCTGATCACCGCCGCCTTGCTGCCATGGCTGGTGAACTTGTTAGCCAGGGCCTCAATCTCATCGACCGGCACATCGCATTCGGCGCTGTATTGCGCCAATGTCTTGAGCCGGGCCGATTCGGCCAGCAGGCTGAAACTGCTCTTGCAGGCCAGGCTCTGGCCATTTGGGCCTGTGAGTCTGCGGTCCACTTCGAGCTGCGCCTTGGGGCAGACCTCGGCGGCCATGGGTTCACCGCTGACGGCGTCCAGTACCAGCAAGGGGTCTTCATCACCGAATGGCTTGCCGCTGAAGGCCAAACCCAATTCGCTGGCGCGCAGATATTGGCCGTATCTCGGATGCGCCTGGTCTGAATGCACCAGGAAACCAGCATTACTGAAACCGCGGAAACCGGCGGTTTTGGCGGCCTTGGCATTGGGAGCGCTGAGAAACTCGGCGCTGTAGCGCTGATTGTCGATGATCCAGCGCAGCATGGCCATTGCCAGCGAGGCGTCTGTGGCCGGGCGGATCGGCAACCAGACATTGTCCGGTGCCGATGCCAGGTTGGAGGTGTTGGGCAGCATGGGCGAAACCACAACATAGCTGAAGTTGCGGTTGTTGACCCTGGCATTGGCCATTTGCCGTGCTTGGCGCTTGAAGGGGTTGCCGGACTGCTGCGGTGAAGTGCCGATGAACAGCAGAAACTCGGCATGATCCCAGTCCGGTTTCAAGTGGGCGTACTTTTTCAGATCGTCCAGCAAGGCGCCGGCACCGGCCCGATAGCTGAAGCCACAGTAAGAGCCGTGGTTGGCAAAGTTACGGGTGCCGAAGCTGTTGAAAGTGAAGCGTTTTATCAGCGTGTCCCGCCCTTCATCCGAGGCGTTGCTGACCAACAGCTGATTGGCCTTGGGGCCGTATTCAGGGTTGGCGGGATCCAAAGGCGTGTTGAGATCGCGAATCGCCCTGAGTCCATCCACATGGCCTTCACCAAACAGATCGCCGCCTTCGACAACCTCCTTGAGCAACTGCTCGAAGGTTATGCTCTGCCACTGGCCCGAACCTCTGGGGCCGACCCGTTTCAGGCAGCGCGTTACCCGATAGGGGCTGTCCAATAATTCCAGCATGGCGTTACCGCGGGCGCAGGCGGTGGAACGCCCGGCAAGCCCCTGCTCCTGCCAGGCGCTGGTGGACACCAGGGCATCGCGCACCGGGGTGTCAAAGTCCAGGTGTTCACGGGCCGACAGCGGATGATAAGGATTACCACTGATACGGATAATGCTGTCGGTTTCATTATCGATACGGGCCCGTACCCCGCATTTGGTCCAGCAGCCGAAACACATGGTGTTGGCCAGACGCTGGTTGTCATTGGCGCTCAGTTGGCCACTATTCAGGTCAACCCTGAGCTCAGGTGCCAGCGAGTTGCCATGAATCGCTTCTTGGGTATTTTTGCCCGAGCTGCCATTGACCAGGCCCTTGCCCAACTGGGTCAGGGTGTGGCTGTAGCCTGCAACAAATAGTCCGGTACCACCTGTGATGGCAGCCCCTTTGATAAAACGGCGTTTACTCTTGTCCATTATGCGGCTCCTTTCAGTCCGGTGGCAGACTGACGTATCAGTTCGGAAATCAGGGTGATCAGGGCCAGCCATAGGCCAAAGGTACCCAGGATCCCCAGCAGCCCCTGTGGGCCCCAGGGCAGTTCATAGAAGTAGGTGCCGGCGCCATACTTGGGATCTGTCTGCGCCTGGATAAGCACCAGCCAGCGAAAGCCCCAAGCCAGGTGGATGGCGGCAAAGCTGCCAAACAGCAAGGCCCAGCGGGGCAGATGTCTGAAGGCCAGCAGCAGCGCCAACAAGGCCAGGGTTGCCAGCACCCAGATAGCGGCCAGTTGCCAACTGGGGCTGTCGCCGAGCAGTAATCTGGCTTCATTGGCGCTGTTGCCGCCACTGAGAGCCCAGCCGATAAGCAACAGGGCAAACAGGGCGAAGGAGCCACGCAGCCAGAGCAGCAGCTGTTTGTCGGTCTCCTGCTTATGGCCATTGAACAGGCGGTTGAGCCAAATCAACATGCCACTGCCGGCGGCGAGGGCGCTGGCGGCAAACAGGGGAGGCAGCCAGTAACTGTGCCACAGCGGTCTGGCCTTGATGGCCATGGTTTCCATGCCGGTGTAGAGGGCGATACTCAGGCCGCTGAGCAGGGCAACCCAGGCCAGAGGCTTGAGCCAGGGCTCACCTTGCCAGTTCCCCAGGCGTAACCAATATCCCAGGCGGCTCCAGCCATCTTTGGGCTGAGTCGGAAGGGAAGGGCGCAGCAAGAGGTAGGCAAAGGCCAGCGCCGCTGCCATAAACAGCGGCAGTAACCAGGCGCCATACCACATCCAGGAATCCGGTCTGAGCTGCATATAGAAGTGCCAGGCGCGGGCGGGTTGGTGCAGATCGGCCAAGAGTGCCACAGGTGCCACTATGGCGGTGCTGAGGATCAGGCTGCCGCAGAGTGTCAGCAGGCGCTTATCTTGGGCGCCGGGGCGGATAATGGTCAGCGCCGCAATCCACACCGCGGAATAGGCCAGTCCCATCATAAAGAAGTACTGCACCGCCCAGGGTAACCAGGTGATGGCGATATCCGGGGTCAAGATCTCTTTAATGTCCATGGTGCAACTCCTCTCCAGTGGCGGTCATCAGGCTGCGAACCGGTGCTTCGCCGCGGATCCTTTCTTCAAATGCGGCTGTCATCCCCAGATAGAATACGCAGGGCGAGGTTTCGGCCGAGGGCTTGAGTACCTTGATCTCGTCTCTGTACTCGGCCAGCATGCGACTGATTTGGCTGCCGGGATCGTTGAGATCGCCGATGATCCTGGCTTCACCGACACAGGTTTCGACGCAGGCCGGCAGCAAGCCCGCCTCCAGCCGATGGGCGCAGAAGGTGCACTTGTCGGCGGTGTTGGTGTCATGGTTGATAAAGCGCGCATCATAGGGGCAGGCCTGAACACAGTAACCGCAGCCGACACACCAGTGGCTGTCGACTACCACTATGCCGTCCTGGCGCTGGAATGTGGCGCCAGTGGGGCAAACCGGGATGCAGGGTGGGTTTTCGCAGTGGTTGCAGAGCCTGGGCAGCATCATAAAGGCGCTTTCCTGCCCTTGGGTCACTTCATACTGGTTGACTGTGGTACGAAACTGTCCCAATGGGGGTTGGTTTTCTATGGTGCAGGCGACAGTACAAGCCTGGCAACCGACGCAGCGGCGCAGATCGATGAGCATGCCATAGCGTTTGCCACTGGCTGCCTGGGGCTTGGCGGTCGACGCCTGGGCGACGGGCAAAAACGCAGCTCCGGCGCTGATGGCGGCGATTTGCCCCAGTAGTTGACGTTTACTCTTGTCCATACAGACTCCTGAGTCTTGCGGTGATTGGAAACCCACCGGGCTCCTGTTGCCTGTATTCTCGGCAACTGGCGCCCTTGGTCTCTATAGTGGTTTTCCACATATCGGGGCCGCTATTGATCCAGCGCAAGAAATTGAGGCTAGAATGGCGGGCAGACTGATGCTGACCCAGCCGCTTGTGGCCGCAAGATTTCCTAACCGGAGCTAAAACCAAGAGATGAGAACCCTGTATCTGCTGTGTTATCTGTTTGCGGCTGTACTGCTCGGCCATTGGCCGTCAGCTGCGGCAGCGACTGAGCCTTTGCCGCTATCAGGCCCAGCGATGACAACAGGAGCGCTGACCGATAAGGCGGTGGTGGATATAGGTGTGTTGGCTACCCGTGGCTACAGCGACAGCATCAACCGCTGGCAACCCACCATGAATTGGCTCGAGCAGCAGATCCCGGGATATTACTTTCGCCTGCACCCTTTGACGCTGGAGCAGCTGTCGCAGGCGGTGGCCGCCCAGGAGCTGGACTTTGTGATCACCAATCCGGGCCAATCTGTGCTGTTGGCGCGGCAATATTCCTTAAGCTGGCTGGCGACCCTCAAGAGCCGCCTCAATGCCGGTGAGCCGATGCAGGTGGGTTCGGCGCTGGTGGTAAGAAGCGAGTCCAGCCTGCAACATCTGCAAGATCTCAGGCACAAGCGCCTGGGGATAGTCTCGACCCAGGCCTTCGGCGGCTACCTGACCTTGGTGTATGAAGCGCGGCTCAAGCAGATAGACCTGCCAAGCTATGTGGCCGAGATCCAATCTTTGGGGTTTCCGCTGGATAATCTGCTCTATCGCCTGCGCGATGGCAGCATAGACGCCGCCGTGGTGCCAGTCTGCCAGTTGGAGCAGATGGCGGCGGAGGGGCTTATCGATGCCGGGCACTATCGGGTGCTGGATAACCAGGCGCCGGCAGGGTTTGCCTGCGAGGTGTCGACCCGCCTCTATCCCAACTGGTCCATGGCCAAGACCAGCCGTGCCGGCCAGGGGCTGGCCAAGCAATTGACCCTGGCCCTGTTGGCACTGCCGGAGGACAGTGAGGCGGCCAAAATGTCCGGCTCGCTGGGGTGGACCACGGCGGTTAGTCAACTGGCCATTGATAAGCTGCTCAAGGATCTGGACCTGCACCCATTGCAGGCGCCTTGGTGGCAAAGGGCGCTGCAGTGGCTCAAGGCCCACAGTCATTGGGGCTGGAGCTTGCTGGCGCTGCTGGTGCTGCTCAACGGTTATCACTTCTGGCTCGAATACAGTTTCAGCCGCCGCGGCCGGGAACTGGCCAAGGCCCAACGGCAACTGAGTGAAAACCTCAGTCTGCTGGAACATGCCCAGCGGGCGGCGGTGGCCGGTGAACTGGGCGCCAGCCTGGCCCATGAGCTGAACCAACCTTTGGCGGCCATAGGCAACTATTGCCACGGCGCCAGTGTCAGGCTGAAACAGGGGCAACTGGACAAGTTGCCCCTGGCACTGGAACAGATACAGGCGGAAGTGGGCCGCGCCCACGGTATCATTCAAAGGCTCAGGGGGCTTTTGAAAAAGCGCCCGCCGCAAAAACAGTTGCAGCCGTTCAGCCCCTTGCTGAGCGAGACGCTGACTCTGCTGGGGCATGAACTGGAGAAACAAGCGATCCGCGTCGATTGGCAGATTGTCGGCGAAGAAAGCCCCATGCAACTGGATACGGTCGCCATGCAGCAACTCTTGTTGAATCTGCTTAAGAATGCCATCGAAGCCTTGGCTGAAGAGCCTAAAGCCGAGCGAATTATTGCGCTGCGGCTGGATTATCAATCCCAGCCCGGCAAGCTCTTGCTGGAAGTGCAGGACAATGGCCCTGGGCTTAAACTGGACGGCAAGAGCCTGATGCAGGCCTTTACCAGTACCAAGACAGATGGCCTGGGGCTGGGGCTGGTGATCTGCCGCGAAATCGCCGAGAGCCATGGCGGCAGCATCAGTCTGCTGCAGCCGCCTGAGGGCGGTTGTCTGGTCACAGTGGTGCTGACTTAAACTCGTTTTGCCAAGGAGAAAGAAAAATGCCGGGACAATTTGCTGCCCAAAACAGTTCACCGACCGATGACAAGCGTCAGTCAGTCTATCTGGTGGATGACGATGATTCGGTGCGGCGTTCGTTGGGCTTTATGCTGGAAGGCTATGGTTTTGAGGTGCAGGCCTTTGAAGATGCAGAGCATTTTCTCAAGGCGCAGCTGTTGGATCTGCCCGGCTGCCTGATCCTCGATATGCGTATGCCTGGGCTCAGTGGGGCGCAGCTGCAGCAGCTGCTCAATGAGCGTAATAGCCCGCTGGCGGTGATCTTTCTCACCGGCCATGGCGACGTGCCGCTGGCGGTGGATGCGCTTAAATCCGGCGCGGTGGACTTTTTTCAAAAGCCCGCCGATGGTGCTCGCCTGGCCGAGGCGGTCACCAAGGCGCTGAGTCACTCTGCCGAAATCGCCAAACGCCGAAAGCTGCAAGGCATCTACCAGGCGCTGACTCCGAGAGAGAAAGAGATATTGCATCTCATCGCCAAGGGCTATAAGAACCAGCAGATAGCCGACGAACTCTGCATCGCCATGCGCACAGTGGAGATCCACAGATCCAACCTGATGAAGGGCATGCAGGTGAGCTCGCTGGCTGAAATGTTGTTGATTTATGCCGGGATAGAGACAGAGTTTGATTAACTCGGGTCAAAAGTCTTCGGCGGCAACAGAATGACCTTTGATTCGGGTTTATGAGTGGGATTTATCTGCAGCTGTCGTTTTATGGCCGCAGAGGGTAAAATAGCGGCCCATTTTTGCGTACCGGATCCGTTAATGCCAAGCCCTATCGATGCCAACCGCCGTTTTTCCATTGCCCCCATGCTTGATTGGACAGACCGCCACTATCGTTACTTTGCCCGGCTGATGTCGAGTCAGACGCTGCTCTACACTGAGATGGTGACTACAGGCGCGATACTGCATGGCAAGGGCGATTATCTGGCTTATAACCAGGAAGAGCACCCGCTGGCATTGCAACTGGGTGGCTCCAATGTTGAGGATCTGGCGCGCTGCGCCGAAATCGCCTGGCAAAGGGGGTATGACGAAGTTAACCTCAATGTGGGATGCCCATCGGATAGAGTACAGAACGGCCGCTTTGGTGCTTGTTTGATGGAAGAGCCCGAGCTGGTGGCCCATTGCGTCGAAGCCATGCGCCAGAAGGTGGATATCCCGGTGACGGTCAAGACCCGTATCGGCATAGACGACAAAGATTCCTACGAATTTCTTTGTGACTTTATTACCAAGGTGAGTGCTGCCGGCTGCGATACTTTCATCATCCATGCTCGCAAGGCCTGGTTGCAGGGGCTTAGTCCCAAGGAAAACCGTGAGATCCCGCCATTGGATTATCCCCGGGTGTATCAATTGAAGCAGGATTTTCCCGGCCTGCATATCAGCATCAACGGTGGTATCAAGAGCTTTGAAGAGATGCATGCCCATCTGTCCCAGTTGGATGGGGTGATGGTGGGGCGAGAAGCCTACCAAAATCCCTATCTGTTGGCCGAGGTGGATCAGAAGATCTTTGGCCTCGATAGCCAGGTTATGAGTCGCGATCAGGTGGTGGATGCCATGCTGCCCTATGTGGAAGCTCATCTGCAGTCGGGTGGCCGCTTGAATCATATCAGCAGACACATGACAGGCCTGTATCAGGGGATCCCTGGTTCTCGCAGCTGGCGCCGTCATTTGAGCGAGAATGCCCACAAGCCGGGGGCTGGCATCGAAGTGCTGCTTAAGGCTCGTGAAATGATGCACAGCGGAGTTTGACCTTGCTGTAATACCCGAGTGGTGAAAATCGCTATGGTGATAGTGCTTTTTACCAATAGATAGAAAATTGCTGTATTTTTGTGCTGTTACGGTCAGTCATTCTGTGTTAATGATTGACCGTTTTTATTTTTTATTTCATTTAATATCATATCTTTAATGGAAATTTTTCCCAGTTGGCACGCCCTTTGAATTAGTCATCTTGACCGCTGACCCGTTCAGCTTAACCAGAAAGGGATGACAAGCATGAAAACTTCCAACCTGACTATTAAATCTTTGCTTCTTGGCGTTGTTTTGGCTTCAGCCAGTGTTTCAGCCCAGGCCGATGTACTGCCTACTCAACCTATCCTCAGTGCTGTTGAACAGAACCTGAGTCAACAGGCCCAGACCATGTTGCTCAGTGCCAAGCGTGAAATGCTGGCCTCCCTGCAACAGGAACTGGAGCGTAGCGTGGCCCAACTGAGCGACGAGATGACTCAAGAAACCCTGAGTCAGATCACCGAATTACCCGTGGAGACCAGTGTTCTGACCCAAGCCAACGATTGAGGTGCCTATGTGGATAAATAGCACCTTGGCACTACTGATGTTTCTGCCGTTGCTTGGCTACACCCTGGTGGCGTTGTTAGCCTGCAGTGCCCGGCAGATACAGTTAACGAGATAATCGGAGTCAGTTATGTTTGATTTGGAACGTACACTCAAGGGAAATTCTTCCATCGTCTGTGGCCTATGTCGCGATATGGCCGAGCGTTTTGGCTGGTCGGTATTCTGGACACGAATTGTTGCCGCAGTCATCACTCTGATGCACCCATTGCTCGGGTTGACGGCTTACTTTGCCCTGGCACTGTTGTGGCCCAAGTGGGTGAAATGAGTATGTATAACAAGAGTCGAAACAAGCACAGAAGATATAGGTTGCTGTCTCAGTTACTGGTATGGAGCATAGTCGGCGCGCTGATCCTTATGGTCTCTCTGCTCAGCCGCGAGTTTATGTCAGTGGGGATTTGGGGTAGCCCGTTTTTATGGCTGGATGCCGAGAACTGGAGCTGGGTGTTGACCCTGATAACCGCGATGCTGGCATTGGTGTGGGCCGCAATGACTTTCAGTGTGTTGGCGGTGGTGTGTGTACTTTGTGTTGCTGCGGCATTACTGATGTTTATCAGCGGCTTTGCAATGATTTGGCCCGTGCTGGTTTTGGCATTGGCAGTATGGGGAATAGGCAAGTCCAGTCAATGGCAGGAGTAGTGTTGCTGCGACTGGCTTGGTGTCAGCCCAGCCTCAGCAACATTGGATTCAGCCTCGATGATTTAACCTTTGTTGAGAAACTGGCGGAAAACCGCTTTGGCTTCATCGCTCTGCAGACGCTGGCCGAAGAGTTCCAACTCCTGATGCATCTGGTGTTGTACCCGGCTCTTGTGTGGCCGCATAAGTTGTCTGGTGAGTTGCAGCGCCTGAGGTGGCTTGGAAGCCAGGGCTTTGGCCTTTTCCAGCGCATAAGGGAAGAGTTCTGCCGGACTCAACATGTGGTTGATGAGTTTGAGATCCAGCGCCGTTTCGGCATCGAAACTCTCACCCAGCAACAGCAGCTCAGAGGCCTTTTGATAGCCGACCAATTCAGGCAGTAGCATGCTGGAGCCGGCTTCAGGCACCAGTGCCAGGTCGATAAAGGGCAAGCGGAACTGGGCTGTGTTATCGGCATAGACAAGGTCACAATGCAGCAGCAGCGTGGTACCGATTCCGACAGCGGCTCCGCTGACAGCGGCGACCAAGGGCTTTTTCAGCTCCAGCAGGCAAAAGAGAAATCGCACTGCAGGGTGGTTGGGGCCCAGATCCGGCTGCTTGAGAAAATCCGCCACATCATTGCCTGAAGTAAAGCAGTTTTCACTGCCTGTCAGCAGAAAGGCACGGATCTCGTTGTCCGCTTCCCCCTGGATCAGGTATTCTGTAAGCTGCTTATACATATCGAGATCGAGGGCGTTACGTTTATCCGGACGGTTAAAACGTATGATGCGTACACCCTGCTCATCCTGAACCTGAATCGTGCTCATTCGTTGTTTCCTTTGCTGACGAAATGGGTTTTACATGGAGTTTAAGACATAGATGGCGATATTCAAACAACTGTTTAAAGTTATCTTGCTGGCCGGCATCAGTGCCAGCGCCTTCGCCTCGAACATAATGCTCGAACAAGGATATATCCGGGCCATGCCCGCTTCTGTTCCCAATACGGCGGCGTATCTGACACTCAGCAACCATGGCGCGGCGACTGAGCTGGTTTCTGCCAGCACCCCAGTGGCCCGTGAAGCCATGCTGCATACCCTGATTGAGGAAGATGGCCTGGTTAAAATGCGCCATGTGGCGGCTTTCCCGCTGCCTGAGCATGGCCAGTTGACGCTGCAAAGCAGCGGCGATCACATCATGATCATGGGGCTCAAGGCACCGTTAGAGCTGGGGCAAAAAGTGCCTATGACACTGAGTTTTGCCAATGGTGAAACCCTCAATATCGAACTCGAAGTAAAATCCCCCAATGATGCTCCTGCAGCCCAAGAGCATCATCACCATCATTAAGGAGAACCCGGGATGCAAATGACATGGAAAAAAGGTGTCGGTGCTGCGGTCATAGTGTTCGTTATCGCATACGGCATCAGTGTTTGGTGGAGTATTGAACCCGAAGTGTTGACGCCCAAGGTGATGACATCGGAAAAGGGCGAGAAAATCACAGGTTATGCCACTACCAGCGCCTTGATCGAAACCATGGAGACCTTGCTGGATAAGCAAGGAGGCTGGTTGTCCAACGACATGATGCCGCCTTCTGTGATGATGGACAACATGCCGGCGTTTGAATTCGGGGCCCTGGAACAGGTGCGGGATCTCGCCTTGATCATGCGTAAAGAGTTCAGCCGCTCCCAGTCTCAGTCCACCGCTGACAAAGATCTGCTGGAAGCACACTCCAAGCTGAATATTGAGCATACCAGTTGGCTGGTGCCCAGTGCCGAGAGTGAGTATCGCGATGCCATCAAGCTATTGAAGGTTTACCGGGCGCGGATGATGGATCCCAATAACCCGGATGCCCAGTTTTATGCCCGCGCCGACAATCTCAATGAGTGGTTGAAAGAGGTGCAGAAGCGCTTGGGCAGCATGTCACAGCGTCTGGCCGCCAGTGTTGGTCAGGAGAGGCTGAATACCGATCTGGCCGGTGACAGTGCCGCGCGTCAGTCGACCCCCAACCTGGCGAGCCAGCAGATTAAGACCAGCTGGTGGCAAATAGACGATGTCTTCTATGAATCCAGAGGCTCTGCCTGGGCCTTGCTAAATTTCATGAAGGCCGTAGAGGTCGATTTTGCTGACGTACTGAAGAAAAAGAATGCCGAAGTGAGTCTCAAACAGATCATCCGTGAACTGGAAGCGACTCAGCAAACAGTCTGGAGCCCAATGATCCTCAATGGTTCCGGATTCGGTTTGGTGGCCAACCATTCCTTGGTGATGGCCAACTATGTGTCCCGCGCCAATGCCGCGGTGATTGATTTAACCAACTTGCTTTCACAGGGTTAATTTATGAAAAAGACTTTATTGGCGACAGCCTTGCTGGCTTCTTTGATGGCGACCTCCGCCCAGGCAGCAACAGTCGTAGGCTTTAAGGTAGGCGCCGATTACTGGAAAGGAGATGCCAGCGGTACTTTCGCCGAGAAAGGCCAGCCGCAGCAGGAGTTCAACTATGACTCTTCCGCCCAGTACAGCCTTTGGTTCAGCGTTGAGCACCCTGTGCCACTGCTGCCCAACCTGAAGATCCGCGAAAACCGCCTGAAAGAAGATGGCGCTATGAGCAATGCCAACTTCAGTTTCAACGGCCACACCTTCAGCGGTGATGTGTATGCTACGGCCGACCTGAGCAACACAGACTTTATCCTTTACTATGAGCTACTGGACAATGATCTGGTTTCTCTGGATGTGGGTGGGGCCTACAAGTTGATGGATGGTTCTTTCCGGGTGGCAGACAAGGGGCATCCTGAGCAGCGTGATATCGACAGCGGTGTGGTCATGGGGTATGCCAATGCCGAGGTTGGCCTGCCTTTCTTCGGCTTGTACGCCTTTGCCGATGTGTTGGCCGGTATCAATGAATCCAGTGTCTATGACTACCAAGTAGGTCTGGGCTGGGAGTTTGATGGCGTGGCGCTGGATACCCGGGTGCGTGCCGGCTACCGCGACTTTAAATTTGACGTGAACGGCTTCAACGGCATGAGCAGTAATATGCAGTTTGACGGCTTCTTTGCCGGTGTTGAACTGGTGTTCTAATTCCGTTTCAGTCGATTAGCCACAAAAAAACCGCCAGTTGGCGGTTTTTTTATTGGTTAAGCTTCAGCTTACTGCTGTGCAGGAGCTGTCAGGCCGTTGTTGATGGAGATGACATCATCTTCATTCAGGGTGCCTGTGGCTTGTTTCAGCGCCAATATCGACTTGATATAGCCGTAACGGGCGTTGGACAGCTGACGCTTGGAATCATACAGATCCCGGGTACGGTTCAGCACGTCAACTATGGTACGGGTACCCACTTCAAAACCGGCTTGAGTGGCTTTCAATGCACTTTCGGAAGAGAGCACTGATTGCTCATAGGCCTTGATGGAGCTGATAGAAGCGCCAACGTTGTTGAAGTTGTTGCGAACATTTTTGACTACCTGGCGGTAAGTCTGTTCCAGCTTCTGGCTGGCTTCAACATAGGCGTATTGCGCCTGTTTCACCTGAGAGCTGACCTTGAAACCTTCAAAGATAGGTACACTGAGGTTAACCCCAACGGTACCGTTATCGAAGTCAGGTTGGCTCTGGCTGCCGATTTCCTGCTCCAAGCCTTTGGTATAACCGGCGCTCAGGCTCAGAGACGGCATATGGCCGGCCTTATAGAGGCTGATGGTTTCCTGGGCGATATCTTTACCGATACGCTGGGTCAGCAGGTCGACACTGTTGGTCTCGGCCATCTTAAGCCAATCGCCTGGCACTGCCGGGGTTGGGCTGGCCGCAGAGAAGCGGTTGGTATCCAGAATGTCGATGCTCTTGTGATCTATACCTGTGATTTCACGCAGGGCTTCATAGCTGTTGATCAACTGATTCTCTGCCAAAATTTCATCGGCGGTCGCCAGATCATACTGAGCCTGAGCTTCATGAACATCGGTAATGGCTGTCAGACCAACGGCAAAGCGCTGCTTGGTTTGTTCCAACTGACGCTCGATGGCACGCTTCTCGGCGCCTTTGAACTCGTAGTTGTCCTTGGCGGCCAACACGTCAAAGTAAGCGGTTGTTACTCGGGTGATCAGTGTCTGCAGGGCAGAGGCGTAGACGGCATCGGCCTGTGATGCAGCTTTTTCCGCCAGGCTCAAACCGACCCAGGCAGAATGATCATAGATGACCTGGTTAAGTTTAATCGCACCTGTCAGGCCGCTGGTGTCGGCACTGGGATCGTTCCAGGCTTTGTCATAACCGACATTGGCACTGATGGTTGGCAGCAGTGGTGCGCGATTCTCTTCAATTTTCTCATACAACTGGTCTCTTTGGGCCTTGGCCTGGAGTACCACTGGATCATTGGTTAATGCCTGCTGATATATCTGAAGTAAATCGTCGGCTTGAACGGCCGGGGCAGAAACTGCGAGCGTTAACGCCGCGCATAAAGTGCGGATCTTGAATTTCATTGGCTGTCCTTATAGACAAACACCCTGTGACGGGCGGTTTCAACTTCGTTAGACTGTTAATGCCTTTGATAAAGGCGGTTTGCGCTTCCCGACGCTTCCCGATACAGCAAAACTTAATGGTTTTGATACTAAAAAATCAACCGTTTTCAAGTCAATTCGGAAGTGTAACAGATTTTATTGGCAAATGGTGCCGGGTGGTTTGAAATTGCACCTTTTATAGCTAAAGCGGAGTGAAAATGGCAGCAGAAAAATTCACCAAAGAGGATGTTCAGGTGCTGGGGCAGCGCACGCTATACCGTGGGTTTTTCCGTATGGAGGAATACCGTTTCCGTCATCGGCTGTTTGCCGGTGGCTGGAGCGATGAAGTGACTCGTGAGGTGTTTGAGCGCGGCCATGCCGTGGTGGTTTTACCCTATGATCCGCGAGAAGACAAAGTGGTGTTGATTGAGCAGGTGCGGTTTCCTGCGCTGGAAACCAGTGAATCTCCTTGGCTGCTGGAGTTGGTGGCGGGTATGATCGCCCCAGGCGAAGTGGCCGATGAGGTGGCCAAACGGGAACTTTTGGAAGAAACCGGACTCAATGCCAGTGCAATTTCGGCCGTAAGCAGCTATCTTTCCAGCCCCGGAGGTTGCAGTGAACGCTTCTTCTTTTACTGGGCGGCGGTGGATTCATCCAAGGCCAAAGGGCTGCATGGCTTGGCCGAAGAACATGAAGACATTAGGTTGCATGTGCTTTCCCGCAGTGATGCTTATGCCAAGGTGCTTAGTGGCGAAATCGACAATGCTTCGACCGTGCTCGGACTGCAATGGTTGCAGCTTAACTATCAAAGTTTAATCCAGGCCAATGAACAAGAAAGACAGTGACAAGAAATACCAGCCGGATGTCAGCCGCTTTTTAGCCCTGTGTGGCCGCAACTATGGCCATATTCAGCGCTGGTTGCCGGAGCAAGGTGAAGTGGGTGAAAGCTGGCAGGTAGAAGGGGATTTCGGCTGCCTGGATGTCGAGTTGCTGGAAAATACCCGCTATACCCAGTTGGTCAGTATTTCCCGCCATGTAGGGAAGGGCGGATTGATACCTGCCCCCAAGGTCACTGTGCGGATTTATCATGATGCTAAATTAGCAGAAGTGTTAAGCAGCCGACAGATTTACCAATTGCGGCCAGTGTATGATTATCCGAACTTACGCATGTACCACCGCGATGAAAAGTACCAGGTAAACGCCTTCCTGGAGGAGTTATTGAAAATAGACTGTCAGGCGCGCCTCGTTTGTCAGTCCTGAGATTGGGTAATCAAAGTGCTGAAAGAGGCAATCACATACAGTATTCCTGAGGACAAGAGTGTTCGTTTGGTGCAGATCACAGATCCTCACCTGTTTGCCGATCCCGAAGGACAGCTTCTTGGCGTCAATACTGCCAACAGTCTCAATGCCGTTATCAATACCATCCAGGCGGTCAAGTATCCCGCCGACATGCTGCTGGCCAGTGGTGACATTAGCCAGGATTACTCCGGTGAGTCCTACCGCAACTTTGTCGAAGCCATCCAACCGCTGAATCTGCCCTGTCATTATCTGCCGGGCAATCATGATGACCCCAGGATCATGTATCTGCATATGCAGGGTGAGCGTGTCTATGGTCACAGACGGGTATTGGCCGGGAATTGGCAGATTATCTTGCTGGACTCCACAGTGCGGGGAAAGCCCGGTGGCCATATGGCCGAAAGCGAAATTGAGATCATTCGCAGTGCCATAGCCGCTGAACCGGACAAACATGTGCTGCTGGTAATGCATCATAATCCTGTGCTGGTGGACTGCACTTGGCTGGATCAGCACTGTATGGATAATGGCGCCCATTTCCTCAAAGAGATGGGGCGTTATCCTCAGGTCAAGGGCATGCTCTGGGGCCATGTTCATCAGCAATTGGATACAGAATATCAGGGTGAAACCCACAAGTTATCTCTGATGGCGACACCATCGACCTGTATTCAATTTAAACCCTTGTCTTCCTATTTTGCGCTGGATGCACTGCAGCCTGGCTACCGTTTGCTGGAGCTCAAGCCCGATGGTAGCATGCTCACCAATGTTTATCGGATCCCGGGCGAGCGCTTCGCACCGGATGCTGAGGCCAGCGGCTACTGAATTTGCTTTGGAGCAGTGGCCCCTTGTGAGGAACTATGCTGCTCTACATTCACGGTTTCAACAGTTCTCCCTTGTCTGACAAGGCCGTGCTTACCCGCACCTATATTGAACAACACTTTCCAAGTGTGCGACTGGAGCAGCCACAGCTACCCACTTCGCCCAAGACGGCAATGGAACTGTTGATTCAGTTGACCGAAGCGGCCAAAGCCAAGGGCGAGCCACTGGCGTTTATCGGTTCATCCCTCGGCGGGTATTTTGCCTCTTGGCTGGCGGAGCGCTATGGCGGCAAGGCGGTATTGGTCAACCCGGCGGTGCGTCCCTTTGAGTTATTCAGCGACTATTTGGGGCCGCAATACAACCCTTATACCGACGAACATTACCAATTATTGCCACAACATCAGCAGCAGCTGATTGAATTTGATACGCCGGTCATTCTCAATCCGGATCGTTTTTTTGTATTATTACAGACTGCCGATGAGGTGCTGGATTATCGCCAGGCCCTGGGCAAATATCACTGCTGTGAGATGCTGCTGGAAAGCGGTGGAAACCATAGTTTTGTGGGTTACGGCGACAAGCTGGACGCAGTCTGCCGTTTTTTACACTTATCTTGACAATCAGATCCTCGCGGCCCACCATGGCCTGAACATAAAAGACAGTGTGCGCTATGACCAATCAATACACCTCCGATGCCATTGAAGTACTGAACGGACTGGATCCGGTAAAACGCCGTCCCGGCATGTATACCGATACCACCCGACCCAACCACCTGGGTCAGGAAGTCATAGATAACAGTGTCGATGAGGCTTTGGCAGGGTTTGCAACCCGAATCGATGTGGTGTTACACACAGACAACTCGCTGGAAGTCACAGACGATGGCCGTGGTATGCCGGTGGATATTCACCCGGAGGAGGGGATCCCAGGGGTCGAGCTGATCCTGACCAAACTGCATGCCGGTGGTAAGTTTTCCAACAAAAACTATCAGTTTTCCGGTGGTTTGCATGGGGTGGGGATCTCTGTGGTCAACGCCCTCTCCAAAAGGGTTGAGATCACGGTTCGCCGCGATGCCAAAGTGTATGAAATGGCCTTTGAGCATGGCGACAAGGCCGAGAGCCTCAGGGAAACCGGTACCTGCGGGCGCCGCAATACCGGCACCCGGGTGCAGTTTTGGCCCGACCCCAGCTATTTTGACTCACCGAACTTTTCGGTCACCAAGCTGACTTATCTATTGCGGGCCAAGGCGGTACTCTGTCCTGGGCTCAGAATTCGTTTCGCCAACAAACAAAACGGTGAGGTTCATGAGTGGTTTTATGAAGAGGGCCTGACCGATTATCTGAAAGACTCCCTCAAAGAAGCCCCGGCGCTGCCACAGGAGCCTTTTGTCGGCAGTATCAAGACCAATCTGGAAGCCGCAGACTGGGCCATTACCTGGCTGCCTGAGGGCGGCGACAGTATCAGCGAAAGCTATGTCAACCTGATCCCAACGCCGCTTGGTGGTACCCATGTGAACGGTTTCCGTCAGGGACTGCTCGAGTCGATGCGTGAGTTCTGTGAGTTTCGTAACCTGATCCCAAGGGGAATTAAGCTTAGCCCGGAAGATATCTGGGACAAGGCCAGTTTTATTCTGTCGGTGAAGATGCAAGATCCGCAATTTGCCGGCCAGACCAAGGAGAAACTCTCCAGCCGCCAGTGTTCTGCGTTTGTGTCGGGTGTGGTGCGTGATGCCTTCAGCCTCTGGCTCAACAGCAACACAGATCAAGCCGAACTGCTGGCCGAGATGTGCATCAACAACGCCCAGAAGCGCCTCAAGGCGGCTAAGAAAGTCGCCCGTAAGAAGGTCACTTCAGGCCCGGCGCTGCCAGGTAAACTGACCGACTGCACAGGTCAGGATCCGGCGCGTTCCGAGCTGTTTCTGGTGGAAGGGGACTCGGCCGGTGGCAGTGCCAAACAGGCCAGGGACAGAGAGTTTCAGGCGATCATGCCGCTGCGGGGCAAAATTCTCAACACCTGGGAAGTGGAAGCGAGCCAAGTGCTGGCCTCTCAGGAAGTGCACGACATTTCAGTGGCCATAGGCTGCGATCCCGATAGCGACGATATCTCTGAACTCAGATACGGCAAGATCTGTATTCTCGCCGATGCCGACTCGGATGGTTTGCACATAGCAACCTTGCTGTGCGCGCTGTTTTTGAAACATTATCGCACTCTGGTTGAAAAGGGGCATGTGTATATCGCTATGCCGCCACTGTTCCGTATCGATATCGGCAAAGAAGTGTTTTACGCTTTGGATGAGCCTGAAAAGCAAGGCATTCTTGACAGAATTGCCGCCGACAACAAGAAAGGAAAAGTGCAGGTCACCCGCTTTAAAGGTCTGGGTGAGATGAATCCACTGCAACTGAGGGAAACGACCATGGATCCCAACACCCGTAGATTGGTACAACTGACCATAGACGATGTCGACGAGACCGTGGCATTGATGGACATGTTGCTGGCCAAGAAGCGCTCAGGTGATCGTAAGTCGTGGCTGGAAACCAAGGGAGACCTTGCTCAGCTGTAATCGCCCTTGATGTGCCAATAACTATAAAACTTAAAGGCAAGGATATGATGAACCTGAATAACAGAGTCGGTATCGCGGCCGGCGGAGGCTTGCTCCTGCTGGGAGTTGCGTTGCTGAGTGCGGCGGCCAATGCATCTCAGTCGATGATCATTACTGTGACCAAAGGCTTTGGTGTTTCTCTCTATGCTACAGATGTTGGCGATGCCAAGCAGATGGCAGTAGGAGATGAAGGTACCCTGTTTGTCGGTTCTCACAAGAGTGGCACGATTCACGCTTTGGTCGATAGTAACAATGATGGCCGGGTCGATAAGCGTTATCTGATAGCCAAGGGCCTGGATTACCCGGAGGCCTTGGCTTTTCACAAGGGCGATCTCTATGTTGCTCTGGAAGACAGGGTTGTGGTATTCCGTGATATCGAACCCAGGCTCAGGCGCCCTCCGCGGGCACGGGAAGTCTATGATCAACTTCCGGGCAATGGTAAGAAAAGCGCCAGAGCCATGCGCTTTGGCCCGGATAACAGGCTCTATATCGCCATCAGCGCCCCCTGTAATGTGTGTGAGCCCAGTGCCCCTTTTGGCAGCATCATTGCCGTGGATGTGAACTCGGGCAGTAGTCAGCAGATAGCGCTCGGAATACGCAATGTCATAGGTTTTGACTGGTCGCCACTGGATAACCGCCTCTGGTTTGCCGATATGAGCCGCGACTGGATGGGGGATAATCTGCCACCGGATGAAATCAACCGGGTCGATGTTGCCGGGGCGCATTATGGTTTCCCTTATGTGCATGGCAAAGCGGTGCAGGAGCCTACCTATGAGGAGCCCAAGAGCCTGAATATTACCAAGCCAGTCTATGAACTGCCGGCGCATGTGTCTCCTATGGGAATGCTGTTTTATCGGGGAAGCCAGTTTCCCGCCGAATATCACAACCAGATTTTATTGGCTGAGAACGGCTCCTGGAACCGTTCCAGTAAGGTGGGCTACCAGATAGTGGTATTGGAAACCGATGGCCGTCAGGTGAGCAATCGCCGCACCCTGGTGAGTTTTCTCGATGGGGAGTTTCCGGTGGCCAGACCCCATTCACTGGCGATGGCCCCGGATGGCGCCGTCTATATTTCGGATGATCTGAAGGGAAACATCTACCGCCTGTACTACAAAGACACTGATGCAGAAGATACTGAATCTGAGTCGGACTATGCGCCGACACCTGAACAGGAAAATGAATAATGAGTGATGCGATAGCCTTGAGCCTGGATGGCGTGGAGCAGATGCCGCTCAGGCGCTTCACCGAAGAGGCGTATCTCAACTATTCCATGTATGTGATCATGGACCGGGCCTTGCCCCATATCGGCGATGGCCTCAAGCCGGTGCAACGGCGAATCGTCTACGCCATGAGCGAGCTGGGATTATCGGCGGCGGCCAAATACAAGAAGTCGGCCCGTACCGTGGGTGACGTGCTGGGTAAGTATCACCCGCACGGTGACAGCGCCTGTTACGAAGCCATGGTACTGATGGCGCAGCCCTTTACCTATCGCTATCCCCTGGTGGATGGTCAGGGCAACTGGGGGGCTCCGGACGATCCCAAGTCGTTTGCGGCCATGCGTTATACCGAAGCCAGGCTATCCAAGTTTTCCGAGGTACTGCTCAGCGAGCTAGGTCAGGGAACAGTGGACTGGGGCGTCAACTTCGACGGCACCCTGAAAGAGCCTTTGGTACTGCCTGCCAGACTGCCGCATATTCTGCTCAACGGTATTACCGGTATCGCAGTGGGTATGGCCACGGATATTCCGCCCCATAACGCCCGCGAGTTGGCCAATGCCTGTATCGAGCTGCTGGATAATCCCAAGGCTGACCTGCCGCGGCTAATGGAATTCGTGCCCGGGCCCGATTATCCGACAGCTGCCGAGATCATTACCCCGAGCGCCGAAATCGCCAAGGTCTATGAATCGGGCCGCGGCTCAATCAAGGCCCGTGCGGTTTACACTGTGGAAAACGGTGAAGTGGTGATAACGGCTTTGCCGCACCAGGCCAGCTCCAGCAAGATCCTCGAGCAGTTGGCGGCGCAGATGCAGACCAAGAAGCTGCCTATGGTGACAGATCTGCGCGATGAGTCAGACCATGAAAGTCCGGTGCGGCTGGTGATAGTGCCGAGATCCAACCGGGTCGATATCGAACAGTTGATGGCGCACCTGTTTGCCACTACAGATCTGGAGAAGAGCTACAGGGTCAACCTCAATGTGCTTGGTCTCGATGGTCGGCCTCAGGTCAAGGGGCTCAAGCAACTCTTGAGTGAGTGGCTGGAGTTTCGAATTCATACTGTGCGCCGCCGTCTGGAATTTCGTCTGGATAAAGTCCTGGCCAGGTTGCATATTCTTGAAGCCTTGATGATTGCCTTCCTCAATATTGATGAAGTGATAGAAATCATCCGCTTCCACGACGAACCCAAGGCCGAGTTGATGCGCCGCTTCGGGCTGACAGACAAGCAAGCCGAAGCAATTCTGGACCTCAAGCTGCGCCATCTGGCCAAGCTGGAAGAGATGAAGATCCGTGGTGAGCAGGATGAGCTTGAAGCCGAGCGGGAAAAGTTGCAGCAACTGCTCAGTTCGGAACGCCGCCTGAAGACCTTGATCAAGAAAGAACTGCAGGCAGATGCGGAAACCTATGGTGATGACCGCCGCTCGCCACTGGTGGTGAGAAGCGAATCCAGAGCACTGTCTGAGCAGGAGTTGGTGCCCACCGAGCCCGTGACTGTGGTGTTGTCTGAAAAGGGCTGGGTACGCTGTGCCAAGGGCCATGATATAGACGCCGCCGGGTTGTCCTACAAGGCTGGTGACAGTTTCCTCTGCGCCGCAGCCGGCCGCAGCAACCAGCAATCTGTGTTTATTGACAGCGCCGGGCGCGCCTTCGCCACGGATACCCATACTCTGCCTTCGGCCCGTAGCCAAGGGGAACCTATTACCACCAGATTCAATCTGGCCCCAGGGGAGAGCATGGAGCATGTATTGCTCGGGGATGATGATAACTGCTTCCTACTGGCGAGTGATGCCGGTTACGGCTTTATCTGCGCCTTTAAGGACATGGTGTCGCGCAACAAGGCGGGTAAGGCTTTGCTGACACTGCCGGCCAATGCCAAGGCTTTAACGCCGCGTAAACTGGACAAGTCCAGACCCAGTTCGATTCTGGCCATTACCAATGAAGGGCGGATGCTGATGTTCTCCATGGAGGCGCTGCCGCAGTTGGCCAAGGGTAAGGGCAACAAGATCATCGGCATCCCATCGGAGCGGGCGAAAAATCGTGAAGAGTTGGTGACCCATCTATATCTGGTGCCGGAAGGTGCCAATGTCACCCTCTGGGCCGGCAAGCGTAAGCTGACATTGAAGAGCAGCGATCTGGAGCATTACCGTGGTGAGCGTGGCCGTCGTGGCGCCAAGCTGCCAAGAGGGCTGCAAAGGGTCGACAGTGTCGAAGTCAGTTTGGAGGAGCCGGCGCTGTAGCCCGGCCCAGAAACCACAAAAGCCGCATCATGATGCGGCTTTTGTTTTTTTACCCAATATATCAGGCGACTTCGTAATAATTGGGCTCGAGATCCAGCTGATTCTGGATGATTTGCGTCGCCATCCGTACACACTTACCGCATTGATCACCCACACCGAGGCGTTTTTTCACCTCGCTGAGGCTAATATCTCCCTGGCTGACAGCCTGCTTTATCTGGGTATCCGTAATCGCATGACACAGACAAACGTACATTTATCGGGCTCCGGTTGCTGCTGGTAAGTGGAAGGCAATTTTCAGTCCGTAATTCTAAATGAAAACCGTTATCAATACTAATAACACTTGGGTATATTTTAGGGCTGATCACCCTTTAGTTGGTTATTAGGTCTTTAGTCAGCCATAGCACCGCGCCCGGAGGAATGGGCGCGCTAGAGTAAGGATTAGTAGCCTCTGTCGAAGTACACCAGGTTCTCCAGTGATTCGGCATTGAGGTAGTGGTGATAGTTGCGAGCGAAGATATCGACCACCTGAGACGGGAAGCTGGGCGCCGAAATATGGGGAGTGATTACCGCATTGGGGCAATCCCAGATGGGGTGCAGCGGCGACAGCGGCTCCTGGGCAAACACATCCAGCACGGCTTTGAGCCGGTTTCTGCGGCCGAGTTCGACCACCAGGGCATCCAGATCTAGGGCGTCGCCGCGGCCTATGTTGAACAGTATCGCGCTGTCTTTGAGTTGTGCCAGCTTCTCTTTGCTCAGCAAGCCTCGGCTCTCCAGAGTGCTCGGCAGAGTGTTGATGACCACATCGGCCTGAGGCAAAAGCTCATTGAGCTGGGCCGGGCTGATGATGCAATCAAAGCCCGCGACGGCCCTTTGGCTGCGGTTCATACCCCAGACCTGCATCTTGAAGTGCTTGGCGCTGGCGGCCAGGTGCTCGCCGATGGAACCCGTTCCCAGGATCAGCATCTTCATCCCCTGTAGGGTGGCCAGGGAGCCTGGGTGCCAGTATTTCTCCTGCTGCTGGTGATGATACAGCGCATGTTGGCGAACTTCGGCGAGCAGATAACCGAACACATATTCACTCATCAAGGGGCCGAAGATCCCCTTCACATTGGTCAGCAGGTAGTCTTTCCTGGTTTTAGCGCCAAGTAGTTTATCGACACCGGCGAAGGTTGATTGCAACCAACTGAGATTCTTGCCGTGACTCAGCAGCGGTTGGGCCAGAGCCGGCTCGGCCAGCCAGATATCGGCACTGGCGATATTGGTCGGGTCATCGCCCAGGATAGTAAGGCCAGGAAGTGATTTTTCTGACAACAACTGTCGATATTCAGCATTTTCCCGGGTGAGTAACAGCAGCTTGTATGCCATAGTATCTGTCCTTGTTGTTTTCGTTATTTTTATGGATTTTATATTTTAATGGATTCAGTTACGCAACTGCTGACCCAGCTGGGCAGTCAGCTCTATCCCTGGCTCAATGAGATAGCCACCGCCATGGTTGCCTGCGTCATTTTGGTGTTCGGTGCCGACTTCAACCGTTTTCTGCGCCGTAAGCTCGGGGCTCGCAATTTTGTGCTGCGCACGCTGATCTTTATTCTGGTCAACGCCTTTGGTTACGGCATGCTGATAGTGGCGCTCAGTCCCTGGCTCGCCAGGCAGCTGGCGCACCTACCGGCGCTGTGGACTTTACTCTTGGTCATCGCCACCTTTATCTTTGTCGGCAGCTGGGCCCAGCGTAATAACCAGAGTTGAACACGCTAATCAGAGAGCATTCAAACGACTAATCACTCAAACCAGTGGCGGTAGTCGGTTTGTGACTCCTGAGTCAATGCGGCGGCGGCTCTGTCTGGATAGTTGGCAAAAATACCATCTACCCCCAGCGCCGCCAGTGCCCTGATATCATCGGCATCATCTACGGTATAGACATACACTTTGGCGCCACGCTGATGAGCATCGGCAACCAGTTCACGGCTGATAAAGCTGATATCCAGATGCAGTGACCAGGCTTTGAGTTCACTGACCACTGCGGCTTGGTCGAGAGCTATCCCTTCGAGCAGTGGCGCCACGGGTACGTCGGGCAACTGCTGTTTTACCTGTTTGAGCCAGAGATGATTGAATGAAGACACCAGCAGCTGCTCTGGCTGGTAGCCGAGTTGCAGTAGCTGCGGGTATTGCTGGATAAAAGGCTCGACGCAACCCACTCCCTTGAGCTCTATGTTGACCGTCATGCGCCCCTTGATAAGCTCAAGTACCTGGCGCAGGGTCGGGATAGGTTCTCCCTCGACCCTCAGCTGCCGTAGATAGCTGCTGCTTTGCTGCGCGAGCAGCCCTTTGCCGTCGCTCTTGGGGCTCAGGCGGCGGTCATGGAAGACCCAGAGCTCACCATCGGCATGATGTACATCCAGCTCAACTGCCTCACAACCAAGCTCTAGTGCCAGCGCCATAGCCTTAAGGGTGTTTTCCGGCGCATAACCACTGGCGCCACGGTGCGCGAAAATCAACATCTGCGATTAACCTCTGATAATACCGCTGGTGTCTTTGTTGTGCGTGTTGCTGATATGCACTTCCAACTGAGGATAAGCTAGCTCCAGCTGGTTCTCCTTGAGCTTCTTGCTGATCCGCTTGTGCAGATCGTGGCGCAGCGGCCAGCGGGAAGACATATCTTTGGCGTAAGCCCTGACTTCATAGTCCTGAGTGTGTTTGCCGAAACCGGCAAACCAGACTTCCGGCTCAGGGGTTTCCAGCGCGTTCTCACACTCTTTCACTGCCTGATAGAGCGCGGCCTCCACCCGGGCAGGATCTGAATCCCTGGCGACCGAAACATAGATGATCACCCGGGTAATGGGATCTGACAGCGACCAGTTAATTAACTGCTCTGTGATAAAGGCCTTGTTGGGGATGATAATCTCTTTCCTGTCCCAATCTATGATGGTGGTTGCGCGAATTTTGATCTTGGAAACCGTGCCTGTTAGCTCGCGAATAGTGACGGTATCGCCGATACGCACCGGCTTTTCAAACAGTATGATAAGGCCCGAGATAAAGTTGGCGAAGATCTCCTGCAGACCAAAACCCAGACCCAGAGTCAAGGCCGCAATCAACCATTGCAGCTTGGACCACTCCATCCCCAGGGTGGCAAAGCCGATGACGATACCGATAAAGACCACTAGGTAACGGGTCACAGTGGTGATGGCAAAGCCGGTTCCCGGGGTGAGATCCAGCTTTTGCAGCACAGTCAGCTCCAACAGGCCGGGCAGGTTGGTGGCTATCATCATGGAAAAGCCGACCACAATGGCGCCAAATACCAGCGACTTCATGGTGATGGGCAGAGGTTGCTCGACTCCGCCTACCCCGGTAGTCGTTGTTGTCCAAAGAGTAATGCCGTCGAGGAAGCTGAATAGGGCGGTATGGGTTTGGGTCCACAGGCCGACCAAACAGGCGAGAAACGCCAGCAGCAGCAGGGATCTCACCAAACCCAGTGATTGGCTGGACATGGTTTCCAAATCGACTACCGGCTCTTCATAGGTGTCCTGATGATCGTTGGTGCCCGATGAGGTATCGCCTTTTTCCCGCTGCGCCAGACGTTCGGCTCGGCGGGCCTTGGCGCGATCGAAGGCGATGCGGCGCCTTTCAATCAACATCCAACGTTTCAGCAACTGGTACAGCAACAGGAAGCCGAGTCCCAGCAGTAAAGAAAGCTGCAGCTGCAGCAGCATCTGGAAGGCGGTGAAATAGTAGCCCCTGAATGCCAACACGGCGCTCAGTGGCGGCACCAGCAACAGCAGCAGCCACAGCAGCTTTTGCAGCAGGCGCTTGTTCTTGTCGTCCAGATGGCTTTCACGGTAGCGACGGGACAGAGTCAGTACGTCCCGATAGAGCATAAACAGCATGATACAGAACAGAATAAAGGCACCGCGGCCTATGCTGTTGCGCACCAGAGAGGAGTCGAGAATTTCGGTAAAGCCCATGACGCCCACCAGAGGCATGGCCATGATGACAAAGCGGCGAAAACGCTGTTGGCCTTGACGGATCACCTCTTGCGGCCGTTTGAAATGGCCTATGAGCAGGCCCTTGTCCAGCGCCAGCAGATAGATGAAGCGATAGAGCTGGTAAAGGCTGCCTATGGCCAGTACACCCATGCCTATGGCCTGAATGGGATTACTGTCTGACTGCAGCATAATCAAGCCAGCAGCCACTATGGGAAAGGGTTTGAATAGACTGTAACCGGCGCTGATCACTAATGTCTGGATGGTGTAGATGAACTTATCCTGGGTCACCTTGCCGACCGGCGCCTCACATTCGCGCATCATGGTCTTGAATCTGGGGGTGAGGATATCCTGGGCCACCAGACACAACACCACTAGGATGATCCACCAGGACCAGTAAGGACTCAGTTCGGTCAGTCCCTGCTTTATCTCAGGCAGACTGGTTTGTTGCCAGAGCCAGAGACTGGAGCGCTGCAGATCCGTCAGCCACAGCTTGCTGATGCTGTAGGCATTGGGTACCCAGAACAGGTGTTCATTGAGGGTGGACTTGAGCCTCTGGTAGCTGTCGGTGAGCAGCTCATACTTGCTCTTGAGCTTGGCCAGTTCACTGAGATAAGTGTCGTAGCCTTTCAATAGTTGATTCAGCAAAGCCTGTTGCGACTCAAGCAGCCGCAGCTGAGATTCATTGCTGTAGGCCTGGGTCGTTAGCAGTTGCTCATTGGCGGCAAACTGCTGCTCAATCTGATAGCGATTGAGTCTGGCATCGGCTATCTGGGTCTGCAGGTGTTCTTGGTTGGGGGGCTTTGGCAGTGACTGCAGGATCTGCAAAAAACGCTCACCGAAAACCGGGTTCATCTTGACCCAGCTTATCTGCTCCTTGATGTTGTCCAGTTGCTTGCTGTGGGACTGATCCAGCTTCTCCGCTTGTTCCTGCAGGGCTATGGTCTGCGCGGTCTGCTCAGTCAGTAGCTGCAATTGCTGGCCATATCTCTGGTTGGCCAGACTCAGCTCTGTGGTCAGGCGATCGCGGCCATCAGCCTCGGCATTGAGGGTTTCGGCCAGTGTGGCATTGACCTGCTGCTGCCTGGCATCGGTAATGGCGCGGTTAAGCTGTTCGATAAGCAGCTCTTGTTGCTGCAACTGCTTGCGTACCAGTTGCAGTTGTAACTGATGTAATTCGCGCTTTTGTTGGCTGACTGCCAACTCGCTTTCCAGCGTGGTGAGCTGTTGTTCCAGCAATAACAACTGTGCCTGTTGCAGCTCTTTGGCGGCATTGTCACCGGCCACTGCCTGGGCCTTTTGCTGTTGCAGCAGTGCCTGTCTGATTTTGACTATTTCGGCAGGTAACTCGCTGTGGCGCTTGAGCATGGCGCTGTTGGCCTGGCTTAGGCTGGTTTCACTCTCTTTCAGTTCGGAAAGGCGCAGATAGGCCATGGAGGCCTGCTGATCCAGATCCTGATGGAGTTCGGGCTTAAGTGGCGCGGCGGCTTCCTGCAACTGATCATAAAGATGCTGGCGCCTGCTTTCGAAATTGAGTTGCAGTTCCTGATAACTGCGGTTGGTGTCGGCAAGCTGCTGAATGCTCTTTTCCAGCTGCGCCAGTTGTTGCTCCTGCGACAGGGTTTCAGTGTTTTGTTGGTTGAGACCCAGACGTTTATCCAACCCCAGTGGCGAGTTGGCCTGGGCGGAGGCGATAAATAGACAAAACAGCAGAAGGCAGGCTCGAACCATAGTTAAATTCAAAGAGCTAAATTCAAAGAGTTAATCGACAGCTCATATTAGCTAAGTTAAGCGGGTTTTGATATGTCAGCCAAGGTTCTTTTTCGGGGCTTGTGATTTGTGACTCTGTGATGTTTCAAACAAGGCGGTAGCTACCACTAAAGTGCCACCGATCGCGGTTGCCAGAGTCAGCGATTCATCCAGCAGCAACCAGGCGAGCATGGCGCCATAGAAGGGTTGTAAACAGGCAACCAAACCGACAGTCTTGGCGCTCAGGTATCTGAGTGCCGAAGTAAACAAGGCATGGGGCGCCGCGGTAAAGACGACTCCCAAAAGCAGCAGCAATCCCCAGGTTTGGTTGCTGATGTCAGCGGTATCAAGACTGTGCCATGGAGCCAACACCAGCACTGCCACCGCGGTTTGATAAAACATCGCCTGCTGGCCGCTGTAGGCGGTGAAGTAGCGTTTGTGCAACAGGTTACGGGCGGTGAACAAGATGGCGGAAACAACGCCAACCAGGATCCCAAGGGTAACATCATTGCCCAATGACGGCTCGGGGATCAGCAGAATCACCCCCAGCAGCACCGCCAAACCGCTGACAAGGTCTCTGAGATGTAAGCGACTGCCGGTAAACCAGGGTTCGATCAGCACTGTCATCACGGGATAGGTGAAAAAGGCTATCATGCCGATGGCGACAGAGGAGAGTTGCATCGCCGCAAAGTAGGTCACCCAATGGAGGCTGACAATCACCCCAAGTAACAGAGCAATAAGGTAATCTTTGCCGCGCAGCAAGCGCAGGCGTTGACGGCTGAGTTTAACCAGCAGCGCCAGAACTATGGCGGCGATAACGCAGCGCAGCAGAGTGATATCGAGGGCGCTCAAGGGAATAAGTCGGGAGAACAGGGCGGTTCCCCCGAACAGGAGTACCGCCAGATGCAGTTCTGTCAGGCCTGTACGAGCTTGCCCCTTGGCAGACAAGTTCAGTCCTCTATTTTGGCAAAAGGTGCACCCATACGGGTCACGGCGCCTGGCTCAACACCATCGGCAAATTCATCCAAGGCGTCCTTGGCAAACAGCATGACCACGGTACTGCCCAATTTGAAGCGGCCCATCTCGGCACCTTTCTCCAATGTGATCGCATCCGGCCCTGTGGTGGGGTATTCCCAGGTAAAGACGCATTTGCCTGTCGGCGGTGTGACAGTGCCGGCCCAAACGGTTTCAATACTGGCCACTATGGTGGCACCGACCAATACCATGGCCAGGGGGCCAATCCCGGTTTCGAAGATGGCTACCACTCGCTCGTTACGGGCAAACAGCCCGGGTACATTGCGGGCGGTTAACGGATTGACCGAGAAGAGTTCGCCGGGCACATAAGTCATTTTCGACAGCGTGCCTTTGATGGGCATATGGATTCTGTGATAGTCCTTGGGCGCCAAATAAATGGTAGCAAAGTCACCGTCTTCGAAGCGTTCGGCGTCTTTGGCCTGATTGCCCAGCAGGGTCAGAGCCGAATAGTGGTGACCTTTGGCTTGAAAAATGCGGCCGTCTTCAATGGGACCACACTGACTCACGGCGCCATCGACCGGGTGCACTATATATTCTGCGTCCTGATGCAGAGGGCGAACGCCGTCTTTCAGGGCGCGGGTGAAAAAAGCGTTGAAGCTTTTGTAGGCTTCAGGCTCACTCTGAGCCGCTTCTGACATATCTATCTTGTACTGTTTGATAAACCAGCGAATAGCCCAGGTGGTTAGCTTGCCGGCTTCGGCCGCGGCCAGTTTCCCGACCAGACGGGACAACAGGTGTTTTGGCAGCATGTACTGCAGTGCAATCTTCACTTTATCCAATTTTTGCTTCCTTCAAATGGGCTTTGCCAGCTTAAATGTCGTCCATGCCGGCGCGGAAGTGGCGGGCGTGACGCTGTTCATCCAGGCTGGTGATAATTCTGTGATAATTGTTGAATCTGTCTTCGGCAATTTTGCCTTCCTCTACCGCTTTACGCAATGCGCAGCCGGGATCGTCCAGATGTTTGCAATCGCGGAATTTACAGCCGCCGAGAAAATCCCTGAACTCCACGAAGCACCAGCCGACACGGTCGGCAGGTAAGTGCCAGAGGGCAAATTCGCGAACTCCTGGAGAGTCAATCAGATCGCCGCCGCTAGGAAGGTGAACCAGTTTGGCCGTGGTGGTAGTGTGTTGACCCAGGCCTGAGTTTTCCGAGACTTCCCCGGTTTGTAACTGCGCCTGTGGCAGCAGGGCATTGACAATAGACGATTTACCTACCCCGGATTGCCCGGCAAATACACTGGTTTTGCCTTGCAACAGGGTTTTCAGTTGCTCTATCCCTTCAGCGGTTTTACTGCTGACTTTATAGACCGGGTAGCCGATAGCGCGGTAACGGGCCAGAGCCGTTTCCACTTCAACAGCCTGAGTCTCGTCCAGCAAGTCGACCTTGTTGAGAATGATCACCGGCGGAATTTCTGTGTCTTCAGCCGCCACCAGATAGCGGTCAATAATCTGGGTAGTAAAGCTCGGCAGCACAGATGACACTATAAAAATTTGATCTATATTGGCGGCAATGACTTTAACGCCATCATAGAGATCGGGCCGGGTCAGTGACGAGCTACGCGGGTGGACGGCTTCAACCACACCGGCGACAGTAGTTTGCGGATCGGTCGCCAGGCGTACCACTACTTTATCGCCGGTAACCAGGCTGCCTATGGTGCGGCGAAGATTACAACGAACCAGTTGGCCATCATGGGTTTTAATATCGGCATGCTGACCGAAACGGGAAATAACCGTGGCCTCCAGCTCGGGGCCGAGTGAGCTATCCTGTATTTCAGGAGCGGCCTCTGTAGCGTTTTTTCCACGTTGCAGACGCTTCTGATGATTGGCTTTCATACGGCGCAGTTGGCCATGACTCAATGGTTTCTTTTTACTCACAGGCTGTTCTTCGCGGTATAAGGTGATTTTGTGTCTTGGCAAAAAGCAGTATGATACACGGTCTTAAACAAAAAAGCCTGAATTTAGGCGAACAGGAGCGATAGGCTGAGCTATGGTTGCGGATGCAAATAACCTGATTTGGATAGATCTTGAGATGTCCGGGCTGGAGCCTGAAACCGATAGAGTACTGGAAATAGCCACCTTGGTTACAGACAAGGAGCTGAACATTATCGGTGAAGGGCCTGTGATAGCGATTCACCAGAGCGATGAAGTGTTGGCTGCCATGGATGATTGGAATCAACAACATCATGGCGCTTCTGGGCTAATTGAGCGGGTGAAAGCTTCGAAACACACAGAGGCTGACGCCATAGCCGAGACCATAGCTTTTTTGAGCCAGTACGTGCCTAAAGGCGTGTCCCCCATGTGTGGCAACAGTGTTGGTCAGGACAGACGCTTTCTGAACAAGTATATGCGTGAGCTGGAAGATTACTTCCATTACCGCAATATCGATGTCAGTACGGTCAAGGAACTGACCAAGCGTTGGCAGCCGGAAATCATGAAGGATTTCAAAAAGCAAAATACTCACCAGGCTTTGATGGATATTCAGGAGTCGATCGCCGAGCTGAAATTCTATCGTGAGCGGGTATTTAAAATTTGAGCGATCGGTAGATAAATCTGTTTCAGGGGGTTGCAGCAGATGGAAATTTCCATATAATGCGGCCTCACCTTTCCGCTGGTGGTAACCAGTGTGAACGGTTAAAGTAAGTGGAAATGCGACATTAGCTCAGTTGGTAGAGCGGTACCTTGCCAAGGTACAGGTCATCGGTTCGAACCCGATATGTCGCTCCAAATTCCAGACACCCACTGTCTTTAAATGTGGACTTAAATGATGCGACATTAGCTCAGTTGGTAGAGCGGTACCTTGCCAAGGTACAGGTCATCGGTTCGAACCCGATATGTCGCTCCAAATTCCAGACGCCCACGGTCTTTAAATGTGGACTTAAGTGATGCGACATTAGCTCAGTTGATAAAACAGAGGTCGGTACCTTTGTTGATTATCAGCTCGGATGATGCAGCAAACAAGCGATGCGACATTAGCTCAGTTGGTAGAGCGGTACCTTGCCAAGGTACAGGTCATCGGTTCGAACCCGATATGTCGCTCCAAATTCCAGACTCCCACTGTCTTTAAAGGTGGATGCATTATTGCAATGCGACATTAGTTCGGTTGATAAAACAGAAGGTCGGTACCTTTGTTGATTATCAGCTCGAATGATGCAGCAAATAAGCAATGCGACATTAGCTCAGTTGGTAGAGCGGTACCTTGCCAAGGTACAGGTCATCGGTTCGAACCCGATATGTCGCTCCAATCTTTATTTCCCCTTCAAAATTCTTAAAAAGTGCTTTTCGTGATCTGCCGCAGGTTTCTTGCGTTTTGTCTAATGTAGCGACATTTGTAAGCACTGATTTATGACCTTGTTCAAATATTCCCACCTTTTTTACTTCCATAATGTCTCCATACCGAATTGAATTGTGCCGTTGACGGCAGAAGAATGGAGATAGGCAGATGCGTATTCAACAGTTACGTGAACTCCTTGAATTTATAGCGAAATGTCGTCTTGATATGGCTCAGCTCTATCATAGATTACACACTCAGGCCGACTCATCCAGGGTCAAACTAATGCTGGAATATTTTGAACAGCATCAGAAACATATTGCTGAAACTCTCGAAGACTATATCGATGATGCGCCAAACAAGATCCTCGATACCTGGTACAAAGACATTGTGTTTGAGGACTTTGGCAAACGCTGCCGCGATACCATGCTGGCGGCCAATATGACAGAGGATGATGTGCTGAATCTGCATCTGGATCTGGAAAACCGCTTGATTGCCTTACTGGAAAAAACTGCCGGTTCGTCGGCTTCGGCCGAGGTAAAAGGGGCTTTGGAGGATTTGGTGCGGGTCGAGAAGATCCAGCAGCAACGACTGGTGCACAGTACCATACGTATGGACGATATTTAACGTCTCCCAGACTTGGCGGATCTGCTTGGGTCTGCCGTTAGTTCTGCCCGGCCCAGACCGGGCTTTTTCATTTTTTATCAACTTGTTTCTGATTCAAGTCATAAATACTCACTGACTTTACTGCTAGTGTGTTATCAATCATCACAGTCTTTATGCTGATTTTTTATCGGTAGTGTCAGCGCCCGAAAGATGCCAACGGCGACCAATAAGGCGCAGAGAGCCAGGAGCCAGAACCAGGGAAATGCCCCGTTAAGGGGTAATCCCAGCAGTAATACGCAGAGTATTAAAATAAGCAGTGTCAGCAGTATCATCCCTGTGCTTCCTTCCGGCATCCTTTGCCACAGCATAAGTTTAGTGAACGAGTGGATTTTTTCGAGTTAACAAGTCATCAGTATCTGTCAGTCAGGAGATAGGAGAATCGATATGGCCCAGGATTTGTCAGATATGCCCCGTCAGCTGTATAGCGCCAAAGCCGTGCGCCAGGCCGAATTGGACTGGGTGGCAGCCGGACAGGGCAGCCTCTATGAGTTGGTCGAGCGGGCAGGGAAAGCAGCCTTTGAGTTATTGGCGGCCAAGCTGACTCAAGGCAGCCGGGTACTGGTCATTGCCGGGCAGGGAAACAACGGCGCCGATGCTTTGGTTTGTTTGCGCTGGTTATTGAACTCGGGTTTCAACGCCAGCCTGTTTATCTTTCCCGCCAGTCAGCCCAGTACCGAGTGGCAGCAAGCCTGGGATAAGTTGCAGCAATCCGCGCCGAAGGTGGCTCAGGTATCAGAGATAACCGCAGCCGAATATGATTGGATAGTGGACGGCCTGTTGGGAACCGGCCTCAAGGGCGATGTCCGGCCGGAAGCCGCCGTCATGATAGCCCGGATAAATGCCGCGCGGGCCAAGGTGCTGAGTCTGGATTTGCCTTCCGGTATAGATGCCGATACCGGCGCAGCTCTAGGGGCGGCAGTCGAAGCCGAGCAGACACTCTGTTTTGCGGCCCTTAAGCAAGGGCTACTGACCGGCAGGGCCAGGCACTGCTGCGGCGAACTGCATTTTGTTGACTTGGGGCTGAGTGAATTCCTGCCACCATCGGATGTGGTCAGAGTCGGCGCTGAGTACCTCAAGGGGCTTTTCGATGCCCGCCCCAGGGACAGCCACAAGGGCAAATCGGGCAAGGTCACCGTTATAGGCGGCGATTATGGCATGGGGGGGGCAGTCAGGTTGGCGGGCGAAGCCTGTCTCAGGGCCGGCGCCGGTTTGGTTACTGTGGTGAGCCGGCCGGAGCATCAGCTCACGGTCAATGCCAACAGGCCGGAACTGATGTTCTGGGGCTGTGAATTGGTGGATATGGAGGTTTATTTGCGCCTTGGCTGGGCACAGGTACTGGTGTTGGGGCCAGGGCTTGGCCGCGCCGACTGGGGATACAATCTGTTCAAGGCGGTCAGCCTGAGCGATAAGCCCTGCGTGCTGGATGCCGATGCGCTCAATCTCTTGAGCCAGGAAAAACGCTCCCAGGACAATCGGGTTCTGACCCCTCATCCGGGGGAAGCCGCCAGGTTGCTGGCAACGGGTACTGCTGATGTCGAAGCCGACAGGTTTGCAGCGGTTAGAAAGCTGCAGGCTCAATATGGCGGTGTGGTACTGCTTAAGGGCGCGGGTACTCTCATTTATGATGGTAAACAGCTGTTTGTTGCCCCTGTGGGGAATCCCGGGCTCGCCAGCGGTGGGTGCGGCGATGTGTTATCTGGTATAATCGGCGCGCTGATGGCTCAGGGGCTGGACAACACCCGCGCGACTGTGGCAGGCGTGATAGTTCACGGCGGCGCTGCCGACCTTGCTGCCCGTGATGGGGAGAGAGGCATGCTCGCCAGCGATCTTATGCCCTGGATCCGCCATCTGGTAAACACTGACTTGTAAGCTTAATGGGCCAATGTAAGGCGTGGATCCACACTTAAATGACTATCGAACACAGCTTGACTCTGCAATTGGCAGATGAGACTCAAACTGTCGCCTTCGGGCGGCAATTGGCGGCCTTGATCAGTGCGCCGCTGACCATTTATCTGACCGGAGAACTTGGTGCCGGCAAAACGACTTTCAGCCGTGGCTTAATTCAAGCCTTGGGTCATCAAGGTGCGGTTAAGAGTCCGACCTATACACTCGTGGAACCTTATGAGCTTGAAGGAATCGAAGTATATCATTTCGACCTTTATCGACTCAGCGACCCTGAAGAACTGGAGTTTATGGGGATCCGGGATTACTTCAACGAGCGCAGCCTTTGCATTATTGAATGGCCGGAACAGGGAATGGGGTGCTTGCCCGCTGCCGATATACATCTGCATATCAAGTATGCTAATACTGGTCGCGAAGTCTCTCTGCAAGCCGGTTCCGACAAGGGTAAGGTGCTATTAAGAAAAATAACAAACAATGGTAAAGACTAATAACATCTTATTTAAACTGACTTTTTTTGTTATCTGTTGGGTAATGGCGGCGCCAACTTGGGCAGCCAATAAACTCGACGGTGTGCGTATTTGGGCGGCGCCCGAGTCTACCCGGGTGGTATTTGACTTAAGCCAGGCGCCTGATTACAGCTATTTCACACTGAGCAACCCTGACAGACTTGTGGTGGATCTGAAAAAGAGCACCAATGGCGTCAAGCTGGAAAAAGTTGAAAACAACAGCCCCTTGGTCAAAAGGGTGCGTTTGAGCCAGCCGCCGGAGAAAGGCACCTTGCGGGTGGTCATAGATCTCAAGCGGGCCGCTAAGGCCAATCTGTTCTCCCTGCCGCCAACTGCCCCATACGGCAACCGTTTGGTGGTGGATCTCGATGACAAGAGCACTTCGGCCAAAGCCAGGGTAACCCCGACAGCCACTGAGGCGGTGCGGGATGTGATTATTGCCATTGATGCCGGTCATGGCGGTGATGACCCTGGCTCTATCGGGCCTTCCGGTTTGTACGAGAAAAAGGTATCACTGGCGATTGCCAAGCGAGTCGAGCAGAAAATCAACGCGACTCCCGGGCTTAAAGCCGTGATGATTCGCACCGGTGACTACTTTGTTAACCTGAACCGTCGCTCGGAACTGGCGCGACAGAGTAAGGCCGATCTGCTGATCTCAATCCACGCCGATGCCTTTACTTCACCTCAGCCCAGGGGCGCCTCTGTGTGGGTGCTCTCCATGCGCAGAGCCAATACCGAGATCGGCCGCTGGCTGGAGCAGAAAGAGAAACATTCAGAGCTGCTCGGCGGTGCCGGTGAGATTATTCAAAATACCGATAATGAACAGTATCTGGCGATGACCTTGCTGGATATGTCGATGGATAGATCCATGGCGATGAGTCACACAGTGGCCAGCGACATACTTTCTGGTTTGGGTAAGGTGACCAAACTGCACAAGCACAAGCCCGAGTCGGCGAGCCTGGCGGTACTCAAGTCGCCGGATATCCCGTCCATTCTGGTGGAGACTGGTTTTATCTCCAACCCTCAGGAAGAGAAGTTGCTCAGTAATGCCAACCATCAGGACAAGCTGGCCAAGGCGATTCATAAAGGCGTGCTCAAGTATTTTGAAGCCAATCCGCCAGCCGGTACCATGCTGGCCAAACAGGGCGTGATTAAACACAAGGTTGTCAGAGGTGAATCTCTGTCGGTAATCGCCAATCGTTATGAAGTGTCGGTGGCCGATATCAAGAAAGCCAATAACCTGAAATCGGATGTAGTGCGTATAGGTCAGCAACTGGTTATCCCCAGAGCCTGAGGAAGAAATGGCAATTCAGATATTACCCCCACAACTGGCCAACCAGATTGCGGCGGGCGAAGTGGTAGAGAGGCCGGCCTCCGTTGTTAAGGAGCTGGTGGAAAACAGCCTGGATGCCGGTGCAACCCGAGTCGATATTGAAATCGATAAGGGCGGTGCCAAGCTTATTCGAATTCAGGACAATGGCGGCGGTATCGCCAAGGAGGAACTGGCACTGGCGCTGTCCCGTCACGCCACTTCCAAGGTGCATACACTGGACGATCTCGAAGCCATTCTCAGCTTTGGCTTTCGAGGCGAGGCGCTGGCCAGTATCAGTTCGGTGTCCCGCCTGACCCTGACATCTCGCACGGCCGAACAATCCGAGGCCTGGCTTGCTTACGCCGAAGGCGCGGATATGGGGGTCAAGATACTGCCTGCGGCTCATCCAGTGGGTACCAGTATTGAAGTGGTCGATCTCTTCTTCAATACCCCGGCGCGCAGACGTTTCCTCAAGAGTGACAAGACAGAATTCACCCATATCGATGAGTGGCTGAAAAGGATTGCACTGGCTAGGCCGGAAATCCACCTGACTTTGAAACACAATGGCAAACAGGTGCGCAACTATCGTCCGGCAGAGAATGAAGCCCAATATCTGCAGCGTCTGGCTCAGGTTTGTGGTCGGCCGTTTGCCGAGCAGGCGTTGAAGGTGGAATGTCAGCATGACGACATGCGCCTCAGTGGCTACCTGCAGTCGCCCTGGCAAGTTGAGCCTTGTGATACTCACTATTTTTATGTCAATGGCCGTCTGGTCAGAGACCGTTTGGTGAACCATGCGGTTAGGCAGGCCTTTGCCGGTTTGGCCGAGTTGGAACAACCCGGCTATGTGCTGATGCTGGAGCTGGATCCCCATCAGGTAGATGTCAATGTGCACCCGGCCAAGCATGAGGTGCGTTTTCATCAGGCCAGATATGTGCACGATTATATTCAGCAGGCCTTGAGCTCTGCCCTGCAGCAAGCGCAGCAACTGCCGGTCGATGACGTTAATCCGCATTTAAGCCAAACAGATTATGCTGCGCCCATTGATGCGCGTTCAGACGCCGCTGGCACAAGCTTCACCCAAGGTGGGGCGACAGATGACAGCCGTGCCGAGCCACGTTTTCGCGAGCCCGACTCAAGCGGCGGCAGCGCTGGATATCAAAGCCAATATAGCGACAGCGCCCCTTTAGGCGGTAAGGCATCGGGTTCATATTCTGGGGGCAATCCCCGTCAGGGAGCCGCTGCCCCGTCCAAGTCGGCCATCAGCAGTTATGGCGCCTTATTGTCGACGCCTGGCGTGGTCAATGAAGCAAGCCCAGAAGCTAAGATGACCGTCATGCCACCTCTGTTGGATGGCGAGCATTGGGTGTTGGTCGAAGATGAGCAAATTAAACTGCTCAAGGTGAAAGCTGCTGCCAAGCGATTGAGATATATTGAGATTATCGCTCGCCTCCCTACCGGGTTGACCGGTCAGCCCCTGTTGATGCCGGTTGCTGTGGATGCCGACCCTGAATGGCCGGTATTACTGGGTGAAAGGGCTACTTTGCTGAGGCAGCTAGGGCTGGATCTCAGTATTCGTCATTCGCAGTTGATAATCAAAAAAGTGCCCCCATATCTGAGGGACACGCAGCTGGCGAGTTTGATCCCTGAGCTGCTGCAATGGCTCAGATTTGAGCAGCCCCAGGAAGCGGCCTTGGCTAATTGGCTGGCGCAGAGCAGCTTAAGTAGCTTTGTTTCGGCACCATTGATATGGCAGGGGATCTCTGCATTGGACGAGCAAGCTCGACAAGAAATTTTACAGCTGGCCAAGGTATTGCCCTGGCAGCAATGGTTGGAAGAAGAAGGCAGTGAGTAAGGCGAAACAGCCAAGAGTGCTGACATTGATGGGGCCCACTGCCTCAGGAAAAACAGCGTTGGCGCTGGAACTCGCCGAACATCACAACTGCGAGATCATCTCGGTAGATTCGGCACTTATCTATCGGGAAATGGATATAGGCACGGCTAAGCCCAGCGCGGAAGAGCTGGCTCGCGGGCCGCACAGGCTGATAGATATCCGCGATCCCCGCGAAAGTTATTCAGCTGCCGATTTTCGCAGCGATTGTCTGCGGGAGATTGAGCAGATAATCAGCATGGGAAAAACCCCGCTTTTGGTGGGTGGTACCATGTTGTATTTTAAAGCATTATTGGAAGGCTTATCGCCACTTCCCAGTGCCGATGAGGGGATAAGGGCTCAGATACAGCAGGAAGCCGAGCAGCAAGGCTGGCAAATGCTGCATCAGGAGTTGGCGCGGATTGACCCGGTTTCGGCCGCACGCATTCATCCCAATGACCCACAGCGACTGGCTCGGGCACTGGAGGTATATCGTATCAGCGGTAAGAGTTTAACTGAGCTGACTCAATCCAAATCTCCAGAGCTTCCCTATGATGTGGTGCAGTTTGCCATTGCGCCACAGGAGCGCAAGACGCTGCATGGGCTGATTGAGACAAGATTTATGCAGATGCTGCAGGCCGGATTCACAGACGAAGTGGCCAAGCTGAAGCAAAGGGGCGATCTGCACCTGGATATGCCCTCTATGCGATGTGTTGGATATCGTCAGTGTTGGCAATATCTGGAGGGTGAATTTGACCATGATACTATGGTCGAAAAAGCCGTCGCTGCTACTAGGCAATTGGCAAAGCGTCAATTAACATGGTTGCGAGGATGGCCAGAGTTGAATTGGCTGGAGAGCGGGGCGCAAGGGAATATAGTTCAGCTTATACGCCACTGCCGCTAGCTTAATAGCCCTTGCTGTATAATACTCAAACCGAACAAGAAAGCTTTTTGTTAGATTTTATATAAATTAAAAAAAGGAAATAAAAACATGGCTAAGGGGCAATCTTTACAAGACCCATTTCTGAACGCACTACGCCGTGAGCGCGTTCCTGTTTCCATCTACCTGGTCAACGGTATCAAGTTGCAGGGACAGGTGGAATCTTTTGACCAGTTCGTTATCTTGCTGAAAAACACGGTTAGCCAGATGGTATACAAGCATGCCATTTCAACTGTTGTGCCTTCTCGTCCATTCAACGTGAGCAATCACCAGGGCGGCGGCCAGCAGGGCTATAACTCGCAGCATGATGATAGCAGCGAACAGTAATAAGTTAAGGAGTTCACTTCTTGTTTGATCGCTATGAGGCGGGAGAAACTGCAGTACTTGTTCATATCGACTTTTCCGACGAAGACAGTCGGGAAGACCTTCTCGAATTGCAACTCTTGGTCGATTCGGCTGGAGCACGTTCGGTAGGGGTGATAACAGGAAGCCGCCGGGCACCTGACCGCAAGTTTTTCTTGGGGACGGGAAAGGCGGAAGAACTGGCAGCTTTGGTAGCTGCGACCGAGGCAAATGTGGTGATCTTCAACCACGCATTGAGTCCTGCACAGGAAAGAAATCTTGAAATCCTGTGTCAATGCCGGGTGTTGGACAGAACCACGCTTATCCTCGATATCTTTGCTCAGCGGGCCCGTACCCATGAGGGTAAGTTGCAGGTGGAGCTAGCGCAGTTGCGCCACATGTCGACTCGCCTGGTACGGGGCTGGACTCACCTTGAACGTCAAAAGGGCGGGATAGGTTTGCGCGGCCCCGGGGAAACCCAGCTGGAAACTGACCGGCGATTGCTGCGGGGGCGGATCAAGTCCATCAATCGTCGTTTGGAAAAAGTGGACAAACAGCGGGAACAAAGTCGCCGGGCCAGACAGCGAAGCGACTTGGCTACTGTGTCACTGGTCGGTTATACCAACGCCGGAAAGTCCACTCTATTCAACGCTTTGACAACATCGGAGGTCTATGCCGCCGATCAGTTGTTTGCGACCCTGGATCCGACGCTGCGTAAGCTGGAGTTGGACAACGGCGCCGTATTTTTAGCCGACACTGTGGGGTTTATTCGTCATTTGCCCCATGAGTTGGTGGCGGCGTTCAAGGCGACATTACAGGAAACCCGCCAGGCTGACCTCCTGCTGCACGTGGTGGACTGCGCCGACGACAATATGAATGACAACTTTGAGCAGGTGCAAGAAGTGCTCAAAGAGATTGAGGCCGATGAAATTCCGCAGCTTCTGGTCTGCAACAAGATAGATCTGCTGGAAGAGATAGGCCCAAAAATAGATTTCGACCCCGAAGGCCGGCCATACAGAGTATGGATTTCGGCCCAAAAAGGGTTGGGACTGGACCTTCTCAAGCAGGCGGTGGATCAACTGACCGCTGCCACTATAGTTGAGCTTAGCTTGAGAATACCGGCAATGGCCGGACATTATCTTGGCCAGTTTTATCGACTGGATGCGATACAGCAGAAAGAGTATGACGACCTGGGGAACTGTATCTTGTCTATTCGTTTACCACAGCCGGACTGGCATCGGCTGGTTAAACAGAGTCAAGGTGAGTTGGAAACCTTTATCCTCGAACCCGAGATTGATAAAGTAGTTTGTTAATAATCTCGTTTATTCATCCACTTATGGAGAGTTAAATGGCTTGGAACGAGCCCGGTAACAAGGGTAATGATCCTTGGGGAAACAAAGGTGGCAACGACAAGGGGCCACCGGATCTGGACGATGTATTTCGCAATCTGACCAAACGCTTTGGCGGCAAGGGCAACGGTGGTTCTGGCTTCAGCATGGGGACTCTGGCCATAGTTGCAGGTATTGCCCTGGCAGTATGGGTTTTTTCCGGTTTCTACACTATCAAGGAAGCGGAGCAGGGTGTCGTGCTGCGTTTCGGTGAACATGTCGGCGAAGTTGGTCCAGGCCTGCACTGGAAAGCCACTTTTGTCGATTCGGTTTTACCGGTAGATGTCTCAACGGTTCGCTCTATTCCTGCTTCCGGCAGCATGCTGACAGCCGATGAAAACATGGTCGTGGTTGAACTCGATGTGCAGTACAAGGTGAAAGATGCCTACCAGTATCTGTTCAGTGCCGTTGATGCCAACTCGAGCCTGCGTGAAGCTACCGACAGTGCGCTGCGTTATGTCATAGGTCATTCAAAAATGAATGACATTTTGACCACAGGGCGTGCCAAGGTTCGTGACGACACCCGTGCCGAGATTGAACGTATTATCGCGCCTTACAACCTGGGACTGCAGATTGAAGACGTTAACTTCCTGCCGGCCAGACCGCCTGAAGAGGTGAAAGACGCCTTCGATGACGCGATTTCAGCGCAGGAAGATGAGCACACTTATATCCGTCAGGCCGAAGCTTATCAGCTGGAAATTGAGCCCAAGGCTCGTGGTCAGGTGGAGCGTATCAAGCAGGACGCCCGTGCATACAAAGAACGTGTTATCCAGGATGCTGAAGGCGCAGTGGCCAAGTTCAACAAGCTGTTGCCCGAGTATAAGCAGGCCCCTGAAGTGACTCGCGATCGCCTCTATATCGATGCGATGCAGCAGGTGTTCAGTGATACCAATAAGGTACTGATAGATGCCAAAAATAATGGCAATTTGATGTATCTGCCACTGGATAAGCTGATGTCTCAGGAAGGCAAGCCTAAACCCAAAACTGAACAGGAACCTGAGCAGCAAGTGGATGCCGTCAGTAGTCAAAGAAACACTAACAGCAGCAGTTTCAACGGACGCATGTCCCGCGAAGAGCGCATGCGTCAGGGAAGGGAGTAAACCATGAGCAGATTCGTACTCATTATTATTGCCCTGCTGGCGGTCGTTGGTGTGTCTTCGCTGATGGTCGTCAACGAAGGGGAGCGCGCTATTGTTTCCCGCTTTGGTGAAGTGTTGAAAGACAAGGTCGACGGTAAAATGGTGCCCCGAGTCTATGGCCCGGGTCTCAACGTTAAGATCCCGTTGATCGACAAAGTCCGCTATATGGATGCCCGTATCCAGACTCTGGATGGCGCCGCCGACCGCTTTGTGACCTCTGAGAAGAAAGACCTAATGGTCGACTCTTATGTCAAATGGCGGATCAAAGACTTTGAAAAGTACTATCTGGCTACAGATGGTGGCAACAAGTCCAAGGCCGAGTCACTGTTGCAGCGTAAGATTAACAGTGACCTGCGTACCGAGTTCGGTAAGCTGACCATTAAACAGATTGTTTCCGGTACCAGTGAAGGCAGCACAAACTTGTCTGAGAGCAGCAGTCGTGATGACCTGATGCGTATCACCCTGGAAAATGCTGCCAAGAGTGCTGAAGGTCTGGGTATAGAAGTGGTCGATGTCAGGGTGAAGCAGATCAATCTGCCATCCAACGTTAGCCACAGTATCTTCCAGCGGATGCGTGCCGAGCGTCAGGCGGTAGCCAAGAAACACAGGGCAGAAGGTAAGGAAGCGGCTGAGAAAATCCGTGCACTGACCGATGCCGACGTGGTTGTGACTCTGGCCAATGCCCGTCGCGATGCAGAGAACATCCGCGGTGAAGGCGACGCCATTGCTGCCAAGATTTACGCCGATGCTTATACCAAGGATCCTGAATTCTTCAGTTTCCTGCGTAGCCTGGAGGCCTACAAGGCCAGCTTCGCTGGGAAGTCTGATGTTATGGTGTTGGAGCCGGACAGCGAATTCTTCAAATACATGAAGCAAAAAGGCAAGTAATTGCACTGCTTGAAAGACCCGGACTGGTTCCGGGTCTTTTTTTATCTTTTTCTCGGCTTGATGCGAAAGTCACAGAATTATTGGCATTAATGTGTAAAGCCAAAATATACTTTTAATAGTCAATTGGTTATGTTTTAGCTATGGTTAAATTACTATCGAGATGCTCAGATTTTGCAGCCTAAATCTGCTGTTTTTTTAACCCTATCTGCTAAAAAACTGTAATCTCCCTAACCAACTTGTGTCTTTTGACTATGATCTGCTTCTAATTTTTCGCTATAATGAGCCCCGCCTCAAAATTCGACTTTTCCCTTTAGTGAGAACTAAGAGGCCTAAAGTCTTGAAAAACAAAAATTCCAACACCCTCTGGGAGATAAGTGGATGAGCAATGCGCCAGTCGATACCGGACGTCGCAGATTCCTGACAGCTGCAACCGCCGTAGTGGGCGGTGCTGGTGCCGTCGCTGTAGCGGTTCCCTTTATAAAGTCATGGAATCCGAGTGCCAAAGCGAAAGCTGCAGGCGCGCCGGTAGAAGTAAATATCAGTAAGCTAGAACCAGGTCAGCTGATCCGTGTGGAATGGCGTGGCAAACCCGTATGGATTGTCCGCCGTACAGAGGAAGTTCTTAACGAGCTCCCAACCCACGATGACAGACTGCGGGACCCGGCTTCTGACGAATTACAGCAGCCTGATTACGCCCAAAATGGCGTACGTTCGATTAAGCCTGAGTACTTTATTGCCGTAGGTATTTGTACTCACCTGGGTTGTTCACCTACTTACCTGCCAGACTCTTTCTCAGAGCAGGTTGAAGGTGTGACTTCAGGTTTCTTCTGTCCATGTCACGGTTCCAAGTTCGATATGGCCGGTCGCGTCTTCCAGGGCGTACCAGCTCCACTGAACCTGGTGATTCCTCCACATCAATACATTGATGATGGTAACGTGCTCATCGGCGTAGACCAGGGAGCTGCATAATGGTTAAGAATATAATTGACTGGATCGATGCGCGTATCCCTATGACGGCAACTTATAACCGCCATGTTGGTCAGTACGCCACCCCAAAGAATTTTAACTTCTGGTATTTCTTCGGCTCTCTGGCACTGTTGGTTCTGGTAAACCAGCTGTTGACCGGTATCTGGCTGACCATGAACTATGTGCCTACCGCCGAAGGCGCATTTGCCTCCATCGAATACATCATGCGTGATGTCGAGTACGGCTGGTTGCTGCGTTACATGCACTCCACCGGGGCTTCGGCCTTCTTTGTGGTGGTTTACCTGCATATGTTCCGTGGTCTGCTCTACGGTTCTTACCAGAAGCCTCGTGAACTGCTGTGGCTGTTCGGTATGTTGATCTTCCTGGTGCTGATGGCCGAAGCCTTTATGGGTTATCTGCTGCCATGGGGCCAGATGTCCTACTGGGGCGCTCAGGTAATTATCTCACTGTTCGGTGCTATTCCGGTTATCGGTGATGACTTGACCCTGTGGATCCGCGGTGACTATGTGATCTCAGGTGCAACCCTGAACCGCTTCTTCGCTCTGCACGTTATCGCGTTGCCTCTGGTACTTGTGGTACTGGTATTCCTGCACCTGATTGCGCTGCATGAAGTGGGTTCCAACAACCCGGATGGTATCGAAATCAAGAAGAACAAAGATGAAAATGGCTGGCCTGTCGATGGCATCCCATTCCATCCTTACTTCACCGTAAAAGATATCATGGGCGTTGCCGGCTTCCTGATTGTCTTCTGTTACGTGCTGTTCTTTATGCCTGAAGGTGGTGGTTACTTCCTCGAGAAGCCTAACTTCGAAGCTGCTAACCCAATGAAGACGCCTGAGCATATCGCGCCTGTATGGTACTTCACTCCGTTCTACGCCATCTTGCGGGCCGTACCGGACAAGCTGGGTGGTGTAGTTATGATGGGTCTGGCGATTGCCGTACTCTTTGTTCTGCCATGGCTGGATCGCTGTAAGGTCAAGTCGGTTCGCTACCGCAGCATGATTCACAAGCTGAACATTGCTCAGTTTGCTGTGTCCTTTATCGTCCTGGGGTACCTGGGGGCGGTACCTGCGACACCAACGCTGACCATTGTTGCCCGAATCTTTACTTTCACTTACTTCGGTTTCTTCCTGCTGTTGTTCATCTACAGCAAGAGTGAAAAGACCAAGCCAGTACCAGAAAGGGTGACATTCAAATGAAAAAGTTATTGATTGCTTTGGTTGCCTTTGTGCCTGGTATGGTGTCTGCCGCCAGTGGTCACAATGTGCACCTGGAAGATGCCAATATTGATCTGACCGATAAAGAGTCGCTGCGTCGTGGTGTGGAGCTGTTTCAAAACAACTGCGCCGGTTGTCACAGCACTCAATATCAACGTTACCAACGTGTCGCCGAAGATCTGGATATTCCTGTCGATGAGATGCGCAAGCTGATCCACACAGATGCCAAGATCGGCGAGCTGATGGAAAACTCGATTGAAACCAAAGATGCGGCCAAGTGGTTCGGTGCTGCGCCACCGGACCTGACTCTGGTAGCCCGTGTCCGTGGTGAAGATTGGGTATATTCCTACCTCAAAGGGTTCTACAAAGACCCAAGTCGTCCTTTCGGCGTGAACAACACTGTGTTCCCGTCAGTCGGTATGCCGCATGTGCTGGAAGGCCTGCAAGGTATGCCGGTTAAGCAGGAAGATGGCAGCATCACCGTCAGCGGTGGCAGTCTGTCTGCGGAAGAGTACGATCAGGTTGTTCGCGACCTTACCGGTTTTCTGGTTTACTCGGCTGAGCCGGTTAAACTGGAGCGCGAAAACCTGGGTAAATGGGTACTCGGCTTCCTGTTCATATTCTTCGTGATCGCATACCTGCTCAAGAAAGAATATTGGAAGGATGTACACTAACCCTTAGAAAGGGGTAGAATATATTATCCGCATAATGTAAACGGGGGGCATTGCCCCTCGTTTACATTTGTTTTTTTCAATTCCGGAGGGTATCAATGGCTGTTGCTGCCAATAAACGCTCTATCATGACCCTGTTCTCAGGTGCCGATGATCTCTATAGCCATCAGGTTCGCATCGTATTGGCTGAAAAAGGGGTAACTGTTGATGTGTTGCAGGTGGATCCCAATGATATGCCAGAGGATCTGCTGGAACTCAACCCTTACAACTCAGTGCCTACACTGGTAGACCGTGAACTGGTGTTGTACGAAAGCCGTATTATCATGGAGTATCTGGACGAGCGCTTCCCGCACCCGCCGCTGATGCCCGTTTACCCAGTTTCCCGTGGTCAAAGCCGTCTGATGATGCATCGCATCGATACAGACTGGTATTGTCTGGTCGACCGTATCCGTAAGGGTGACCGCGCCGATGCGGCCCGTAAAGAGTTGCAGGAAAGCCTGCTGTCTATCGCGCCTGTGTTTGCCGAAATGCCTTACTTCATGAGTGAAGAGTTCGGTTTGGCTGACTGTTATCTTGGCCCCTTGTTGTGGCGTCTGCCAGTGCTGGGTATCGAACTGGATAACCGCGCGGGTAAAGACATCAAAGCCTATATGAACCGTATTTTCGAGCGTGAGTCCTTTAAGGCCTCTCTGACCGAAGCCGAGCGCGAAATGCGCATGGGTATCTGATGAAAGATTTGACCCCAAGTCGTCCATATCTGCTTAGAGCTTACTATGAATGGCTGATGGATAATCAGCTGACCCCACATCTGGTAGTGGATGCCACAGTGCCAGATATTCAGGTACCGCTGCAGTATGTTAAGGATGGTCAAATAGTATTGAATGTCGCCGGCAGTGCTGTCGGTGGCCTGCAGCTCGGCAACGAGTTTGTCGAGTTCAATGCTCGTTTCGGTGGTGTGCCACAGCAAGTGCTGCTGCCTATGGCTTCTATTGTTGCCATCTATGCCCGTGAAAATGGTGCCGGCACAGTATTCGATATGGAAGACGCCTATCTGCTTGAAGATGGTGAAGAATCACTGCTGAATGTGGTTGAAGAGGTTGAACAGCCACGGACTGAAGCCGAAACTGAACCTACAGCAGACAAGCCCAAACGGCGTGGCCACCTGACTTTGGTTAAATAAAGCCGGGTTGACGCTTCAGCTACAGCATTGCAAAAAGCCAGTCACTATGACTGGCTTTTTCTTTTCAGCGGCTGCAATACCGTGCCGGCCAGCTCCACTCGGTTACGACCATTTATCTTGGCCTGATACAGAGCCTTGTCTGCCTGTTTGAGTGCCTCGCTTGCACTATCTCCAGGATCGAGAGTTGCCAGGCCAACAGAAGCGGTCAGTTGTAGGTAATGGCTTTGATATTCCAGGCCTTGTTGTCTGAGGGACTCAAGGAGTTGCTCGCCTCTTTGCTGCAGGGCCTGAGTCCCGGTTTCATCCAGCCTCAGCAGCAAGGCAAACTCTTCCCCGCCTATTCTGGCCAGTCGCTCCTGAGGCTTGAGCGCTTTCTTGAGCAGCTTACTGACATGAATAAGGGCGACATCGCCGGCATCATGGCCAAAGTTATCGTTTATCTTCTTGAAGAAATCCAGATCCAACAGGGCAAGTACCCAGCAGCCCGGCTGCTCTCTTTGCAGTGCGACTTGGCGCATGAATGCGCGGCGGTTAAGCAATCCGGTCAAGGTGTCTGTGTCGGCCTGATGTTGCAGTACCAGCTCGGCGCGCTCGGCATACATTTCGCTGATCAATAGTATGGCGCAGGAGCTGATAATACATGAGCAGATCACCAAGGCCTTTAAAATGGCCAGAGTGTGTGTAGAAAGCAGGGCGATATCAGGGTGGGATGGCCAGCCGTGCAGCTCAAAGAAGCTGAACAACCCCAGATTGGCTAACATCAGGATCAGGATGGAACGCCATTCACGGATCTCAAACAGTACAACCAACATGATGGCAAACAGCAGGTAATAGCTGTGGATTTTGATACTGGTACCTTGGGCCGTCATTAAAGCTGTGGCGGCATCGGCCATCAACAGCAACATTAAACACCACCTGGCGGCAAAGAACTTTCCCTTGTAGTTGAGCAGTAACACCAGAGGCAGCAGGGCAACAAAGGGTAGCTGATTCAAGCCGGAAAGAATAAAGCCTTGGTTACCGCTGATGTAAAAACCCAAAATAAACAGCAATATAGTTGTTACGGAAACCAGTACGCCCAAGTTGACCTGAATGACTTTGCGCTCCCGGGTCTTGATAGCGCATCTATCACACCCCAGCATCAGCAAAAAATTCAGCAACCTGGTCATATTGGGCATAGGCAAAGCACTTTTATAAGCCACTCGAAATATCAGCTTAATTCAAACCCCGTTGTTGAACCAGTCTTGGCGACAGGTAACAGCGGATTGCCTGTGAAGTTTGGCGGAACGGCCAATGTCTTTCAGCGGTAAGCGGCAGGCATCTCCCCCTCTGTGCCACTTTGGCTTATTCCCAGATTACAGCGGCTATAAAAGTTAGGATTCTTGGCCAAAATGGCAATAAATCTACCCAAGCTGGCGCGGGAAGTTTCGGTCCCCAGAAAGCACTCGCCTTTTTGAGTAAGTTGAAACTCTTCTATCGGTTTATCGGTTAACCAGACGGGGCGCAGTATGGTGTAGTCGAGTGATGAAGCTTCGATAACATTGGCACTTCTGAGGTTAACAGGCCGGGTGAAACCCACCATACTCTTGTCCCAGCTATTGAAGGGTTCAGGAAGTTCTTCATAGATACCGCCGGCATTGAGTGCAACGAGGCGCTGCACCTGAGCATTTTCCATGGCGTGCACCAGATTTCGGGTCTTGCGGTCCAGATCCATTCCACCCATGGTGTTTATCACCAGATCGATTCCGGGCAATGCCGAGACCAGGTCATCGACTTTGTTGGCATCCCCCTCAACCAGCCGAACTCTGTCATTGTAAAGGTGTTGCAGTCGTTCAGATCTTCGAAGAAAAAGCGTCAGTTGCACTTCCTTTATCTCCAACAAACGCGGCAAGATGGCTTGCGCCGAACGGCCATTGGCACCGATTAACAAAATGTGCATCAACAAACTCCATTAAAGATGAAAGCTGGACAGAGGAGAGCCTCTGTCCGCTTGAAAGTTATAAATACTCACCGAAGAATGCGTTCAACTTATCGAAGGGGATCCGCTCCAATTGGTCATAGAGGTCAACATGGTTGGCGTCTTCGATAATCAGCAGCTCCTTGGGAGAGGCGGCTTCAGCGAAAGCTGTTTCACTGAAATAGCGGGAATGCGCCTTCTCACCGTGGATCAACAAAATGGGCCTGGGAGAGATTTCGGCGATATGAGTCAGCAGAGGTTGATTCATAAATGACATAGGGTTGGTGATGGTCCAGGAAGCATTTGAGTTGATGGCCCTTGGGTGAAAACCGCGCGAGGTCTTGTAGTAATCGGCGTATTCCTGCACAAACCGGGGTTCACCTCCCTTAAGTTCCAGAGAGATAGGGCCATAGCCGGGTGAGCCATTTTCGGCATCCAACCAGCGCTGTTGGCTCAACTGGCACAAAATTTCTTTGCGCTGCTCATGAGTCATGCTGTCGTTGTAGCCCTTGGACATGACCCGGGACATGTCATACATGGTGCTGGTTACCACGGCCTTGATGCGTTGATCCACTGCGGCAGCGTTCAGTGCCATGCCTCCCCAGCCACATATGCCGATAATGCCAATTCGTTGGCGATCCACCTGGCTTTGCAAGCCGAGAAAATCCACGGCGGCACTGAAATCTTCGGTATTGATATCCGGGGATGCGACGTTCCTGGGTTCTCCACCACTTTCACCTGTATAGGAGGGGTCAAACGCCAATGTGGCAAAGCCGTATTCGGCCATCTTTTGGGCGTATAGGCCTGATGATTGTTCTTTCACCGCGCCGAAGGGGCCACTTATTGCGATTGCGGCCAGCTTGCCCTGCCTTGCTTTTGGCAGGTAGAAGTCGGCGGCCAGGGTGATGCCGTAGCGATTTTTAAAGGTGACTTTTTGATGTTCGACCTTGTCACTCTTGCTGAAGGTCTTGTCCCAACTGTCACTGAGCTTCAATTCAGACTCGGCCAATGCCGGAGTGGGGATGGTGGTTGCAATGGTCATGGCGATACCGGCTCCTGTCATTTTCAATAGTTCACGACGCCCATTATCGAGCGTCTCAGAGGGGGATTTTGCTGTGTCTAGGTTGTTCATGCTGGTGTTACTCTTGGTTGTAGGGCTGGTGCTCCAGATGCTGGTTCAGCGCGGTTTGCGCGCGCTCGGCGCTGGCTTGATTCACCAGTTGCTTCAAGCCGGTGATCACAGATGTGAGTTGCTCAGGTGTTAGTCCCAGATTCATGGCAATGGCTATGTGGGCCTGAAGTTGGGGTTCAGCGCCAGGCAAAACCGCCAACATGGCCAGCGTTGCGATTTCCCTGTCATGCCAGCTCAGGTTATCGCGGCTGAAAATATCACCGAATAAATGGGTCTTGAGAAACTCATCAATGGCCGGTGCAAAGTCAAACAGAGGGCCTTGGACAACGCCTCCAGCCAGTTGTGTCTGGTTGGCTGTACCCGTTGAGAGTAACGCATCACCTTTGGGGAGCGGATGACTGGGCAACTTGCCAATTTCATCTGTCACGCCGCGAGCCTTGCGTGTCTCTACTACTGACATAAGAGTTCCCAGCGCATTGAGGCTACGGGGAAAGCCGGCGTAGGCATAAACCTGTACCAGTATTTCCTTGGTATCGTTGATGGTGAGTCCGGCATCCAGTCCCTGTTCCAGGGCGGTATCCAGCTTGGCCAAGTTACCTTCGGCGGCAAAAGCCGCAATAGGTACTATCGCTTGCTGTCTTGAGGTTAAAGGCTCTGGTTCTGTCATAGTGGGTGTCCTCGATTGGAACGTATGGGGTGTTTGTCCGGCAGTCTGAAATATTGGGATGCAAAGACACAGTATCAGCGGCCAATAACTAATCCCGGGTTTCATGGGTGCTTCCCTGTCTTGTCTGCTTGATCCTGTCCCAGATACTGTTCATCGCTGACCTTTTCCAACCAACTGACATTACGGCCTTCATTGTCTTGACCCGTGACCACAAGATGTGTCATCGCAGTCTTGGGAGCTGCGCCATGCCAGTGCTTTATGCCTGCAGGGCACCAGATCACATCGCCTGGTTTTATCTGTTGTCGAGGTTTGCCCCATTCCTGTGTGTAGCCTACGCCCTGAGTCACAATAATTTGTTGGCCTTTGGGATGGATATGCCAGGCTGTGCGGGTACCAGGCTCAAAGGTGACATAGGCTGCAGATGCATTGATTTCATCGGTCGCAGGAAACAGTGGGTCGATACGTGCTGCACCAGTGAAAAATTGCTCTGGCCCGGCAATTGAAGGCCGGGAACCTGCTTCTGAGATACTTTGCTTTGGCTGAGCAGCCACATTTGGCAGCGAAATAAGCAATAATGTGCAAGTGAATATGAAGTTGAGTTTCATTGCTTTACTCCTTGTTAAAGTGAGACTTGAGCTGTTTACTTTCGATAAGCCCCGATTTTTCTATGCGAATTTTCTGCCTGCCTGAAAATTTCATCAGCTCTTTGCCAGTGTCTATCCGCCCTAGCGGGATCAAGCCTTGGGCGTAGCCGTGATCACGATAGAAAATGGCCAGATTCCCCCAAGGGGCGTAATAGGTGAGGTCGCCAACCTTGGCCGAATGCCCGCTGGGGACATCCAAGGTGGAGAGCTTTTTGGGTAAGTCCGCTATTTTCTCACTGGCGCCATAGTCGCTCAGTTCAAGTTCAAGGGGTAATAAGGCAAGAAAATCCCGGCTGGCAGAGTTGTCTTCCAGGCTCGCGACCAGGGTTTTGCCGCCCAGTAACAGAGTTATGCTGTGCATGATTTTTGTCTCCTCAATCTGAGTGGGTAACTGGTCTTGAGCCAGAGACATTTGTCCTCCAAGGAAAGACAGGACAAACATAAATACCTTGGTTATCTTTAAACAGGCTGTATTGGTCAAAGGCTTTGTCCATGTCATCGTCAGACCCTATCCTTTTGGCTTTTCGGGGTTTCGTAGCCTTGCGTTACCCCGACCAAAGCTGTGGATAGCAACAGCAGCAGGGCGCTGATACCAAAACAGAGTTGGTGGCCACCAATGTCGAATAACACACCTCCCAAGGTAGAACCCAAGGCGATAGAGAGCTGAATGACTGCGACCATCAGGCCACCGGCTGTTTCGGCCGATTGCGGAATAGTCCGTGGCACCCAGGCCCACCAACCCACAGGGGCGGCAGTGGCGATAAGTCCCCAGAGGAGTAACAGCACAATCACCAAGATCAATTGAGTGCCAAAGAACGCCAAACCGAGTGCGCTGACAGCCATCAACAAGGGCATGATTTTCAGCGTCAGATAAAATTGTCGTTTCAGAGCCCCATTGATAAGGCTGGTACCTATGAGCCCGGCCAGGCCTATGAGCAACAGGATCAGGGATAATGGCTTTACAGCCACTTGTGTGACGCTTTCCAGAAACGGGCGAACATAAGTGAATAGGGTAAACTGCCCCATAAACAAACTGGCAATCGCCAGCATACCGGCCAGTACTACTGGAGTGCGTAACAAGCCCAGTACCGCAAAAGTGCCGCGGATCCTCGCTGAACGCTCTCTAACTGGCATGGACGGTAGGCTAAGCCATTGCCAAATCAGGGTGATGACAGCTATTGGCAATAAACAGAGAAAGGCGCCACGCCAACCAAGCAGTGAGCCCAGATAAGCGCCGAGAGGGGCTGCCAAAATCATCGCCAAGGCGTTCCCGCCATTGAAGATGGCCAGCGCTTTGGGGACTTGTTCACTCGGTACCAAGCGCATGGCAATAGCCGCCGACATGGACCAGAATCCACCTATGACGACACCGATCAGTGCCCGGCCCAGCAAGTAACTGGCATAGCTATTGGACAGACCTATGATGAGGCCGGAAATCCCCATCAGCCCTGTCAGTCCCAGAAGCAGTGTTTTACGGTTTACCTTACCGGCCAGTACCGGGATAAGTAAGCTGGTCACCACGGCCAATATGCCGGAAATGGCTATCCCTTGGCCGGCCATTCCTTCGGTTATCTGCAGGGATGAGGCTATAGGAGTCAACAGGCTGACCGGCATAAATTCAGACGCAATTAGGACGAAGACACATAACGACATGGCAAAGACACCACTCCAGCAGGCGGTATCTTCAGTGGTTGGAAGCGGATCTGTAACTGAATGGCTCATAGATTGAGAATTTCCCCTCAGGAGTAGCTGGCGCTGGTAGCCGTTGTTGGATGAATTTATGACCAGCAGAATAGGCCTGGACGCCTGTGGTAACAAGCGCTCTAAATTCATTGAAACTATGAATTTAATTCATTAATAACGGATGTTTTTCGGTTATATTGGCCCAGTTTTCGAAGTATTCTTGTGAATATTTGATTGATTTGGTGAGCTGAAGGCCAAGCTGGGGAATAATATGAAGCGGGAAGAATTGAGTGATTTAACTCTATTTATGGCGGTCGCTGAAGAGCGCAGTTTTACTCGCGCGGCGACCCGACTCGAGCTGTCTCAATCCGCGGTCAGCCATGCAATAAGGCGCCTGGAAGAGGGGGTTGGTATCAAATTACTCAATCGTACTTCCCGTAAAGTGTCCACCACAGATGCAGGTGAAAAATTGTTGGCGGCCCTCAAGCCCGGGCTGGGGATGATCAATGCGAGAATTGAAGAGTTGCGACTATTGGGTGATGCCCCTAGAGGGCTGGTGAGACTGGCTACCAGTAAACCTGCGCTGCGAACCCTGCTGTGGCCCAAGTTGTCACAGATAGTGCGTGACTACCCGGAAGTGCAGATTGAGCTGAATCTGGAAAGTCGCCTCACGGATTTGACCGAAGAACGTTTCGATGCCGGGGTAAGGCTGCGGGAGTTTATCGGCCCGGACATGATTGCCGTGAAAATTGGCCCCGCTGTGCGATTGGCAGCCGTGGCCACCCCTGAATACTTCAAACGCCATGGCGTGCCAAAGCACCCCCATGACTTGGACGAACATGCTTGCCTGGTATTGAGGTTTCATGCTCATGCACCCGTCTATGACTGGGAGTTTGAAAAAGAGGGCGAAGAGATAGTCAAATATGTATCCGGCCCCTTTATTTTCAGTGAGAGTGATGTGTGTATTGAAGCGGCCAAGGCCGGGCACGGCATTGCCTTTGTTACCGAAGCCGAAGTGACGGAAGAGATAGAGAATGGATCCCTTCGGCGGGTGTTGGCCGATTGGTGTCCGCCGTTTGAAGGATACTGCCTGTGTTATTCCGGGCGGCGTAATATCAGTTCGGCATTCAGGTTGGTTATTGACAGACTCAGGTATGAGGGTAAGGATTGAACTGGCATCAAGGAGAACCGGCCCAAGGCATCTATTATTCAGGATACAATAAGTTTGTCGTTTGAATGAGCCAATAGCTGACCGAATAAAGCTATCCTTGTTCATCCCCAGGTTGAACCAGCTCAGCGTTAAACGTAACATAGCGTGCGCAAAAAGATGGCGCCTGAAAAAATATGGAACATCTCCAGCGGTATCTTGTTTGCGGCACTGTAAGCCCTATCTCTTAAATCAATCGGTTCCCGTTATATGCTGCTGATGATCGACAACTATGATTCCTTTACCTTCAATCTGGTGCAGTATTTTCAGCAGTTGGGGCAGCAGCCTGTTATCAAGCGCAACGATGAGATTGGGCTCGATGAGATCCGCGAGCTGGCGCCGGATTATCTGGTGATCTCTCCCGGGCCCTGTAGCCCGGATCAGGCGGGGATCTCGCTGGCCGCCATCGAATATTTTGCCGGTAAGTTGCCTATCTTGGGTGTCTGTCTTGGACACCAGTCGCTGGCTCAGGTATTCGGTGCCAAGGTGGTTCGGGCCAAGCGGGTGATGCATGGCAAGACATCGGCAATCAGTCACAATGGTCGCGGGCTGTTTCAAGGTCTGGCCAACCCCTTGACCGTGACCCGCTATCACTCGCTGCTGATTGACAGCGTGCCCGAAGGCTTCAGTCTGGATGCCTGGTATGATGACCCGGTACACGGGCGGGAAATCATGGCCATCAGCCATGCACAAAAACGCCTCTACGGCGTGCAGTTTCATCCTGAATCCATTCTGACCCAACAGGGGCTTGAACTGCTCAATAATTTCCTGCGTCTGGCTTAAGGAGCAGTGAGTCAGTCCCGGATTCGTACCAAGGCTCCATCCTTAACAAGCCTTTACAAGTTTTCAGCTTTTGGAGAACAACATCCTCTGGCAAATATGGTATAACAGGCCGCAATCGCTTGTTTTCTGTCATATGTCGCTTCCCGGCGGCCAAGATAACTATAAAAAAGGAAGGATGATGAAAAGCCTGATGCGTCATGCCGGTCTGAGTGTTTTGACTCTGGCCGTTCTCAGCGGCTGCGCCGCCACCGAGCCGCAACTCACCACCCAAGAGATCACCAACCCCAGCCAAACAGTACCCTTGGCAGCGCCTCCTGTGGCCGACAAGCCGTTAACTCTGAATCAAATTATGGCGGATCCAGATTGGATGGGACTCGCCCCCAAAGGTGCCTACTGGAGCGATGACAGCCACGCTGTGCTGTTCGCCCGCCAGCAGAGTGCATCTGTGCTGCGCAGTTACTATCGTCAGGGAGTGACAGACAAACAGGCGCAGGAGCTGGCGTTGTCTGAACTGCATACCGTCTCACAACGAGACGGTGTTCTGAGCCCGGATAAACGCCGCAAGGCTTATATCTATCAGGGCAACCTGTTCGTGAAGGCGCTCGATAGCGGTGAGATCACTCAGTTGACCCGGCAAAATATCAAGGTTGAAGGGCTGCGTTTTTTAGCGAATGGCGATCTTGCCTATTGGCAGGCGGGGCAGATATTCAGATTGCATGCAGACTCAGGCCTTGTGGAGCAACTCGCGGATATCAAGATGACCAAAGAGCCGGCACAGACCAAAGAGCCGGAAACTTATCTCGCCAAGGAGCAACACAAGCTGATCCGCTATGTGGCCAAACAGCAGGAAAACGCCAAGGCTCGGGAGACGTATCAGCAGCAGTTACGGAATGAAGACCCGACCCTGTCGGCCAAGCCTTGGTATCTGGGTGAGAGTGAGCAGCTGGTGGAACTGAGCCTGTCGCCGGATGGCCGCTATGTGCTGCTGGCGTTGCAGGACAAGAGTTACAACTGGCGTGGCGAGCATGACATCATGCCCAACTATCTTGGCAAAGATGGCTATGTCGATCCTGTGCCTGTGCGAGCCAGAGTAGCTGAAGACAAGGCACCGGGGCAGCGCTTGGTACTGCTGGACTTGCAGCAGCAGAGTAAGAAAGAGATAACCATCGAAGGTTTGCTCGGCTACAACCAGGATGTGTTGGCCAGCGTCAAGGCAGAAAACGCCAAGGCGAAGGGGGAGCGCTACGAAAGTGAAAAAGCCCCGCGCAAGATCCAACTGATGCAGGATTGGGGCTGGAGTCAGAGCGCCATTCAATGGCAAGACTCAGGCAAGCGCTTGGCCGTAATGCTGGAAGCCGTGGACAACAAAGACCGGTGGCTGGCCAGTGTCGATCTGGCCAAGGGCAAGCTAATCACTGAGCACAGGCTGCATGACGATGCCTGGGTCAACTATGACTACAATCAGTATGGTTGGTTACCCGGCAGCGAGACCCTTTACTACCTGTCGGAAGAGAGTGGTTATTCGCAGCTGTATCTCAAGCCGCTCGGTGGCAAGACGCGGGCTTTGACCTCGGGCAAGTTCGTGGTCAGTGACATCACTCTGAGCCCGGATAATCGTTATATCTACTACAAGGCCAACAAAGAACACCCCGGCAAGTACAATGTTTATCGGGTTGAGATAAGTAGCGGCAAGGATGAACAACTGACCCAGTGGAACGGCGTGCTCGACTACAGCCTGAGCCCGGATGGCCGTTCGCTGCTGTTGACCGCCTCCAGCCTGACCCAGCCGGATGAGCTCTATATTCAAGCCATAGGCGGTGAGCTGACCCAACTGACCCATTACACCAGTGACAGCTTCAAGAGCTATCCTTGGCAGGCGCCTGAGGTGGTTGCCGTGCCTTCCAGCCATGGCGCAGGTGAAGTCTATGCCAGGGTGTATCTGCCGGCAGGTTTCGACAAGGATCGCGCCGAATCATATCCGGCGGTGATCTTCAATCATGGTGCCGGTTATCTGCAGAATGCCCATTATGGTTTTTCCGGTTATTTCCGTGAGTTCATGTTCCATAACCTGCTGGCACAGCAGGGATATGTGGTGATGGACATGGATTATCGCGGCTCCAAAGGCTATGGCCGCGACTGGCGCACCGCCATCTACCGTAATATGGGGCATCCGGAAGTGGAAGACTTGGCCGATGGCGTCAAATGGATGAGCCAGCATGCCAATGTTGATGCCAAACGTGTGGGCACCTATGGTGGTTCTTACGGTGGCTTTTTGACCTTTATGGCACTGTTTACCCAACCCGAGTTGTTCCAGGCCGGCGCCGCGCTGCGGCCTGTGACCGACTGGGCTCACTATAATGCGCCTTATACCTCGAACATACTCAACACCCCGGATGTGGACCACATCGCCTATGAACGCAGCTCGCCCATCTATCATGCCGAGGGCTTGCAAAAGCCGCTGCTTATCATGAGCGGGGTAATGGACGACAACGTGTTCTTCCAGGACAGTGTCCGCCTGGTGCAGCGACTGATAGAGCTGGAAAAGCCGATGTTTGAGACGGCTATCTACCCGGTTGAACCCCATGGCTTCAGACAGCCATCGAGCTGGCTGGACGAGTATCGCCGCATCTATAAGTTGTTTGAACAAGAGCTGAAATAGTCACTTTACAGGCCTCATTCGAGGCCTGTTTCTTTTTGGTATCAAGATTTTGCCGGTGTGACCGCTATATATATAACCCTAAAGGGACTAACATAAAGCACAGGGCCCGGGTGCGGGCGTGGCAGGAAGGCAACATTTTGGGCTTGTCGGTAGCGGGTGGGGTCAAACCCGGCAGTGTAATAGAGATAGAGCAGCGTCTGTATCAGCAGTTGATACTGGGCAAGCAACGCATTGACAGCGGTGACGATGAGCTTGAACCTGAGCTGGAGGCGGTGGCCTTCAAGCTTGAGGTTGAACGTGAGGCGACTCTGGAGCGGCTCGCCAGGCAGCAACAGGCCAAGGCGCTTTATCAAAGAGTGTCGGCTCAATTGACCGATACCCTGGCGGCTGAGCTTGGCAACCGTCTGGCTTCCATCGAAGAAGTGACACGCCTGTCGGGCATCACAGATAAACAGATCTTGCTGCTGGAGTTATTGCAGCACCCAAGGCTTGATCTGGCACGCCTTCGTCCGGTCGTTGCCGAGCAGAGTTGGCTGGTGAGAGACTTGAGTTCTCTGGTGAACAGCCCTTCCTTCAGGGCCCGCAGGCCGCAGAATCTGGATGTGCAACTGACAGATCTCAAGCTGGTGCTCAGCTATATAGGCGTTGAGCACTTGCGGGTATTGATCCCTTACTACACCTGTCGTCATTGGCTGCCTACAGGCCACGCCAGTTTACTTTGGACTGTGCGCAAGCTATGGCGTTTCTCTCAGGTGCAGGGCATTGCCGTCAGAACCCTGGCCAAGTTGCATGACTTGGATGCCCCAATGCTGTACGCGGTTTCCTTGATGCAGCAACTGGGGATCTCAGTGCTGCTCTCCATGAGCGCCAAGTTGTTTGAGCAGTTGCGCGGCTCATGGCTCAGGGAGGCGAGCAGCGACAGGGATAAGGCGCTCTATGATGCCATAGCCCTGTGTGATTTCCCCGCCACCTTGGTCTATTCCCTGGTCAAGCAGCATGCGCTATCACTCAATTGGCAACTGCCAACCCAGCTTGGGTTTGCGGATGCGGCCATGGTGACTCTGCTCAAGGAGCGGGACACGGCCCTTGGCTTCAGTCAGTTGTCACCCAATGCGGCAGTGCTGGCCAAAGCCGATTGTTTTGCCAAGTGTTTTTTACTGGAAGAGATGCGGCAACTGGAATTCAGGGACAGGCGGATCATGATGGCGTATCATGAGCTCACGGAACAGGAACTCATTCGTCTCAAAGGCCAGAATTACCGCAAACCCGAACTACTTTAAGCGCTTGCGGAGCCTGTAGGCCTTCCATGGAGGAGCTATGCCCAGTTGGCAAGCCTCGGTATTGAACCGGTTGTTAACTTACGTGGCGCGGCCATCGGTCAGTCGCGGCAGTGCCAAAGTGCCTCTGTGCGGCATTCGCCGGCGCTTACTGGAGATGGATCGCCGCTGGTTGGGCTGGCCGCAGGAACTCAAGGTCGAGCACTGGCCGCTGAGCCACTCGCCACTCATCCATTACCAGCTGCCGCAGCCAAGAGAAGTCAGCCTCTTCTATATTCGCGGCGGCGGCTTCTGTTTCAAGACACCCCATGCCCATGCCCGTTTCCTGGCCGATATTATGCGGCGCAGTCTGGCGGACTGCTATGTGCCCGATTATCGTCTGGCGCCGGAGCACCCGTTTCCGGCAGCCTGTGATGATGTGCTGGAAGCTTATCGGATGACACTTGAGCATTGTGACCCGGACAAACTGGTGCTGATGGGCGACTCTGCCGGAGGCAATCTGGCCTTGAGCCTGTTGTTGCAGCTGAAACAGCTCGAGTTGCCGTTGCCGAGAGCCTGCGTGTTGCTCTCTCCGGCGCTGGATCTCGGCATCACAGGTGATACCGAGCGCATTCTGGCGGCAGATGATCCTTTGTTCACCATTGAATCACTGCTCAGACTCAGGGGGGCGTATCTCGCCGGTAGTAACCCCATGTCTGAGCGGGTTTCGCCGCTTTATGGTTGCTTTAACGATCTGCCGCCCATCTTGCTGCTGGCCGGTACCCGTGAGCTGCTGCTACAGGATGCCGAGCGCCTGCAACAGGCGGTATTGCGCGACGGAGGCCGGATAGAAGCCGGTTTCTACCTCAATATGCCCCATGTCTTTCCACTATTTGAACTCTTGCCCGAGGCCATGGAAGCCAGGGGCCAAATCGCTGCTTTTATACGCAATAATCTACTGTTATGATTGTCGTTAACTATTCAAAATAGGTGAATAGTTAACGAGTTCGGTGTCAGTTGAGATTTTTTGTGACTATTTATGCCGTTAAACGGCAGATATTTGCCTGCTTAATTCTCAAACTCAGATCTTTATGCACTTATAGGCCAAGGCATTGCTCCTGCATATTGATCAAACTGGTATTTTGATCACAATTTCGCTAATAATGACACCTAAGCAACACAAGTAAGTGCAGTTTTACTCACAAAAAATAAAGATTAACTGCTTAAAACGGTGGCCGACAGAGCCGCCGACAACACAAAGGATGAGAAGGAATGAGTGTAAACATGAATTTGACACGTGCCCAGTTTGATGAAGTCATGGTGCCTAATTATGCACCGTCACCCGTTATCCCGGTTCGTGGCGATGGCAGTCGTGTTTGGGATCAGGAAGGCAAAGAGTATGTCGACTTTGCCGGTGGTATTGCAGTTAACTGTTTGGGCCACTGTCATCCAGCCGCCGTTGAGGCGCTTAAGGCGCAGGGCGAAAAACTCTGGCACTTGTCCAATGTCATGACCAATGAGCCGGCACTGGCATTGGCGACCAAACTGGTTAACGCCACTTTTGCCGACAAGGTCTATTTCGCCAACTCAGGCGCCGAAGCCAATGAAGCGGCCCTGAAACTGGCCCGCCGCTATGCTCTGGATAATTTCGGCGCCGAAAAAGATCAGATTATCGCCTTCGACAAGGCTTTCCACGGCAGAACCTTCTTTACCGTCAGCGTAGGTGGCCAGGCCGCCTACTCAGATGGTTTTGGGCCCAAGCCGCAGGGGATCACACACCTGCCATTCAACGATGTTGCCGCATTGGAAGCCGCGGTGTCGGACAAGACCTGTGCCATCATGCTGGAGCCGCTGCAGGGTGAGGGCGGTATCATAAACGCCACTCCGGAATTTTTGGCCAAGGTGCGTGAACTGGCCGACAAGCACAATGCATTGGTGGTGTTCGATGAAGTGCAAACCGGCGTTGGCCGTACCGGCGAGCTGTATGCCTACATGGGGACAGATATAGTGCCGGACATTCTCACCACTGCCAAGGCTCTGGGCGGCGGTTTCCCCATCGCGGCCATGCTGACCACTGACAAGATTGCCGCTCATCTTAAAGTGGGCACTCATGGTTCCACCTATGGTGGTAACCCTCTGGCCTGCGCCGTCAGCAACGCGGTATTTGATGTAGTCAATACCCCCGAAGTGCTGCAGGGCGTTAAGCGTCGTGAGCAACTGCTGCGTGATGGCCTGGAAAAAATCAATGCCAAGTACCAGGTGTTTTCCGAGGTACGCGGCAAGGGACTGTTGCTCGGCGCCGTGTTGAATGAACAGTATCAGGGACGCAGCCGTGAGTTTCTGTTGGCCTCGGTCGACAATGGCCTGATGACACTGATGGCCGGTGCCAATGTGGTTCGTTTTACTCCTTCTTTGATCATCCCTGAAAGTGATATTGCCGAGGGTCTGGCACGCTTTGAAAAAGCGGTCGCCAAGGTGGTTGCCGCCTGATCCCCGTGGGCCCAGGCCCACTTAGCGCAATAGACTCACAGCTGCTGTTCTGACGGGCCGGCCCGACGGAGCAGCAACTGTGGATGAGTGGAGATTTAACCATGTTAATCATACGGCCTATCCGAGCCTCAGATTTCCCGGCACTGCGCTGTATCGCCGAAGAATCGGGCCATGGATTCACCTCGCTGCCGGTCAATGATGAGCTGCTGACCCGCAAGATTGCCCGTTCGGAAGCTTCTTTCGCCAAGGCGGTGGAAACGCCTTTTGATGAAGGCTACCTCATGGTGTTGGAAGACACAGAGACCCAGGAGGTCGTGGGCACCTGTGGTCTGGAAGCCGCGGTGGGAATGGAAGATGCCTTCTACCATTACCGTTTGGGCACAGAGGTTTATCATTCGTCGCAGATAGAAGTGCGTAACGAGGTTGAAACCCTCAGCCTGTGTCATGACTACACTGGTGCCGCCGAGCTCTGCACCCTGTTTCTGAGAGACTCCTACCGCAAGGGCAACAATGGCCGCATGCTGTCACGCAGCCGCTTTCTGTTTTTGGCCCAGCATGCCAATCGGTTCGGTGAAACTGTTATTGCCGAGATGCGCGGGGTCAGCGATGAAAACGGTAATTCCCCTTTCTACGGCTGGCTGCAGCAAAACTTCCTCGGCATAGACTTTATTCAAGCCGATTACCTCTCAGGTCTGGGGCAGAAGGCCTTTATGGCCGAGATGATGCCCCGCAGCCCTGTCTATGTCTGCCTGTTGCCCGAAGCGGCGCAGAAGGTTATCGGTGAAGTGCACACCAATACACGCCCGGCCCTGAGCCTGTTACAGGCGGAAGGTTTCCGCTGGCGCAACTATGTGGATATTTTTGATGGTGGCCCCACGGTTGAATGCAATCTGGCGGACATTCGCTCCGTGCGCGAGAGTCGCCTGCTGACGGTGCGTATCGGCGATATGCCTCAATCAAAGGACAGCTTTATTCTCTCCAACACCCATTTGGCAGACTACCGTGCCGGTTCGGCCAAGTTGGCGCTGACAGACGACAGTGAAGAAGTGATCCTGTCGAGCGAGTTGGCCGCAGCACTCTTGGTGGCAGACGGGCAATCGGTCAGGGTATTGGCAATATAGGAACAGCATAATGACACAATTTATCAAGGGCCAATGGCTCGCTGGCGAAGGCCAGGCAATGAGTTCAAGCAACCCGGCCAACGGCGAAACCCTGTGGCAGGGTAATGCCGCTACCCCGGCTCAAGTAGAAGCTGCCGTTGCAGCCGCCAGAGAGGCACAGTTTGACTGGTTTATGCTCGGCTTTGACGGCCGCCTCCAGGTGATAGAGGCCTATCGCGATCAGCTGGAAGCCCATAAGGCGGAAATCGCCGACACCATAGCGCAGGAAACCGGTAAGCCACTGTGGGAAACGGCCACTGAGGCGGGTGCCATGATAGGCAAAATTGGTCTGTCGGTCGCGGCTTATCACAAGCGTACCGGTGAAACTGAAAATGAACTGCCTGCCGGACGAGCCGTGCTGAGACATAAGCCCCACGGTGTAGTGGCGGTCTTTGGGCCTTATAACTTCCCTGGGCATCTTCCCAATGGCCATATAGTACCGGCTCTGCTGGCGGGCAATACCGTGGTATTCAAGCCATCGGAACTGACGCCAAAAGTGGCAGAGCTGATGCTCAAGCTGTGGGAGAAAGCCGGCCTGCCCGCCGGGGTCATCAATCTGGTGCAGGGCGAAGTGGAAACCGGCAAGGCGCTGGCTTCACATCCTCAGCTTGATGGTCTGTTCTTTACCGGCAGCTCCCGCACCGGCCACTTGCTGCATCAGCAGTATGCCGGTCATCCGGGCAAGATCCTTGCCCTGGAAATGGGCGGTAACAATCCGCTCATCGTCAAAGGGATCAGTGATATCAAGGCGGCCGTGCACGAAATAATTCAATCTGCCTATATCTCCAGTGGCCAGCGTTGTACCTGTGCCCGCCGTCTCTACATAGAGAAAGGTGAGCAGGGCGATGCTTTGATTGCCTCACTGGTTGCGGCGGTCAAAGCGATAGCTGTCGGCCCCTGGAATGCCGAACCTCAGCCCTTTATGGGCTCGATGATCTCTGAAGCAGCAGCCAAGGGAATGGTCGCGGCGCAGCGTAATCTGCAGAATCTCGGCGGGGTCTCGCTGGTGGAACTAACCCATATTGAGAGCGGTACCGGCCTGGTGTCTCCTGGGTTGATTGATGTTACCGAGGTGATTGAACTGCCCGATGAAGAGTATTTCGGACCCTTGCTGCAACTGGTGCGCTACAGCAGCTTTGATCAGGCGATTTCGCTGGCCAATGATACCCGCTATGGCCTTTCTGCCGGGTTGCTGGCCGATAGCCGTGAAGACTATGACTATTTCCTGGCACGAATTCGTGCCGGCATAGTGAACTGGAACAAGCAGATCACCGGAGCCTCTGGTGCGGCGCCATTCGGCGGTGTCGGGGCATCGGGTAACCACAGAGCCAGCGCCTTCTATGCGGCCGACTATTGTGCTTATCCCGTGGCTTCCATGGAGGCCGATGGTCTGAGTTTGCCACAGGCATTGAGTCCGGGACTTAGCCTCTGACAGTGAAGGGAAGCGCAGTGGCGCTTCCCTTTTTTGAACATACCATTTGCCTTTGGGCAAACTGCATTACACAGGGAATAACCATGCATACAGATATCAATGCGCTGTTCAATGCCATGTGGCAGGACTATATCAAGATGACGCCATCGGCGGCCAAAGTGCACCAGCTGTTGGGGCAAGGCAAGGCGATTATTAACGACCATATTGCCTTGCGTACATTCAATCTGCCCAAGGTGGGCTTGGATGTTCTGGCAGCCCATTTCGAAGCACTGGGCTATGTGGCTTGCGGCGATTATCGCTTTGAGCAGAAAAAGCTGGTGGCAAAGCACTTTGAGCATCCGGACCCGACTCAGCCCAAGGTCTTTATTTCTGAGCTGCTGGTGGAAGAGTTCAGCCCAGAGTTGCAACAGCGGGTTGCCGACTTGGTTGAGCAGATCCCAACCCAGGCTTTGACCGCAGATAACTTTACTTATTCAGGCAGACACTGGCAGCTTGACTATGACACCTACCAAGCCCTGCTCGCCGAGAGTGAGTATGCTGCCTGGGTTGCCGCCTTTGGTTATCGTGCCAACCACTTTACCGTGTCTGTGAACCACCTGGCCGAATTCAGCACCCTGGCCGCCGTGAATACTGCGCTCAAGGAGGCTGGTTTTACCCTCAACAGTGTTGGCGGTGAGATCAAAGGTTCAGCTGAAGTCTTGTTGGAACAGTCTTCCACCATGGCCGACAGAATCCCTGTCGCCTTTGATGACAAGACGGTAGAGATCCCCAGTTGTTTCTATGAATTTGCCCTGCGTTATCCCAAAGCCGATGGTGAACTCTATACCGGCTTTGTTGCGGCTTCGGCAGATAAGATTTTTGAGAGTACCAACGTCAAGTCGTAACAGTGCTTAACTAGTTACAGAATGGCCTCCTTAATTAAGGAGGCTTTTTTGTAAGTAAACAAAACATCATGCTTAATATAGTGAAGCATTAATGTTTTTATGATGTTTTAATTATGTTTTATATTGGTGTTGATTTGCCAAGGTTAATTTATTTTTATGATGTTTTTTATGATATATACCCAGTTTTTAATCTATTTAGACTAGTCATTAAGTGTTGGTGTTGATCACTGTGTTTTTCATGATTATGCTGTTTACATAAGTAACAATATGTATTGAATGCATTCGAGCTAATATCGAGACGCTATTCCGTTTGGGGCGGCGGAAAATCACATGAATAAGAGAAATAAGTCGAATAGTAAATTGCAGAGCTTGGTCAAGTTGGCCATGCCTTTGCTGTTGTTTTTGGCTTTTTCTAATGCAGCGATATCTAATGAGTTTGAAGAAGTTAATACGCTGATATCTATTGCCAAACAGAACGCGTCACCGGTAAATCAGTTGGCAATCTATTCTTTCTCCTTGCCTTGTATTATGGCCGTTAAACTGGCGGATAACGCCGTCTTGGCCGAAGTGTTTAAAGCCATTTCAGTCAGTTGGTTTATTTTGTTCTTATGCGGGCCCCGTATTCCCAACCTGGGTGTCCCGCAACTTTCCTTTGGTTGGATGCCCTATTGGGCGCAATTACTCCTTGAATGGGTAAAACCTATTCGTGGCAGTACCTCTTAGACTGGAATTACCTCCAGATTAATTCGTTTTAAATAAATTAAGGCTTTTAAATATGAGATCCGGTAAATATCACCGCGATCTGGCCTTGTCACGCATAATAAAAAGTAAAAAAGCAAAGACGAGCTTCCCTTTGCTGGGCTTACTATTGCTTGCGGGACAAGCTCAGGCGGTTAATGAGTTTGAACTCAAACAGGAAGAATTCGGCGAATGGACTGCCTATTTCAATGCGTCTTATACCCGCAATGTCTACAGTGAGTCGGCCTTCGATGCGTATCGGGCTTATAGCCTGGATGCCAGAGTCGATTACAACAGTGATTGGGGCAGTGTGCTGCTGACCTTTGGCGGTGAAAAAGAGACGCTGCACGGTAGGGAGTCGAGCTTTTTTGACCCCTTGCTCGAGTATCGGACGCCACTCTATTCTCTGACCGACACTCTGTCGCTCAAGGGCAGTGTCGGTGTCTATCTGCCGGCGGCGCATTACACCAAGCTGGATAGGCTGGAGTATGCCCCCAGAGTGGCGGCCTATCTCTTCTATCGCCCTGAGGGCAACTTCAGCTTCTACCTGTCTCCCAGATACAGGTACAACGCCTACAAGTACAAGACCGCCGGTGAGCGGGTGCTGATTGAACATCAGGTCGATCTGGTGGCCGATGCCTATTGGCAGTTTGCCAGTAATTGGTACCTGGATATCAGCGGCCGCTATCGGATGTCGAAGAATTACCGTGGTCGTCGTATGGATGACCAATTCACCTTTGCCCAGGAACTGGGATGGATGCCTGCCGAGAGTTGGACATTGGCCATTGGCCATAACAACAGCGGCCGTTTCTACCACCCGGAACTGGGGTCTTCCGAAGGATTTGAGCTGTATGACAAGCGCAGCTCCACCTTCTATTTCTCAGTAACAAAATACCTATAAACTCAATTTATTCAGAGGATTAAATGAAGAAGTCAAGTCTGAGCCTGGCGATAGCAGCCAGCCTGGCACTCGCAGGATGTGGGGCAGGAGAAGAACCATACAAGGAGTTGCCCAAAGATGAGAAACAGATTAGCAGCGACTCGATAGAGAAGGCCGGTGAGCGCCAATACCTCTATATCCGCAGTGTCGGCAAGGCGCCGCGTTATGCCGCCGCTATCCGCGGCTTCAGCCAGGGGGATCCCAAGTTGGTGACCCTGCACAAGACAGAGAATGGTATTCAGGTTCGCCAGTTGGACCGGGACGCCATAGGTCTTGGTCATGACAGCCGCTACCAGGAGGGCATCAACCAGGCCCCGGTACTGACTATCCCCGGTGAGTACATAGACTTCAGATGTACCGAAGACAGGTGGCGTGAATGCATCAACGTCGAGCAGGTCAATACAGATGCCAACCTGACCTGGCAGGACAAGCGCTTCTTTGTGCCTGACTTTGCCGACACCAAGATTGCCGAGCTGGGGATCAACGATATCTTTATGTTTGGTGAGTGCGTCACCGAAACTGAATCCCCAAAACTGGTCAATGCCGGAGCCTACAAAGGCTATGAAATGGACCTGGACAAGGGCGTGATCAACTTCGAGATAGAACACACCTATCAGGCATCGGGCCAGTGTTTCAATCAGTTTTACGGTGGCAATCTGGATAATCTGTCGTTCACCACCACGGAATTTATCTCCATAGTGGCGCTGGATCAGCTGGCCAGTGAAGATTATCAAGCCATTCCTTACAGCGAGCATGAGAAGGGCACCTTTGGTTTCTTCAACTCCAGTCACAGCTATCGGGACAGAACCGACTCAGAAGGGGTGGATGGCTATGTTCGTACCTACCTGAACCGCTTCAACCCGGCTAAGAGTGAGTTGGTGTACTACTTGTCCAACAACTTCTATGAAGCCAAGAACAAGCCTTTCCTGGATGCGGCTATCGAATCTGTGACCGCGATGAATATCGCCAACAGTCGTTATCATACCGGCTTGCCACAGATTAAGCTGGAGCAGGCGGGCGATAAACGCCATGGCGATCTGCGTTATAACCATATCACTCTGTTTGATGAGCCTCTGGATAACGGTCTGGCCGGTTACGGTCCATCAGCAGCCAACCCTCTGACAGGGGAGATTGTCAGCGCCAGGGTTAACCAATACAGCTCCAACCTCAAGCAAGGTGCGGTGCGTTACTATCGGCAACTGATGCTGGATTATAACCGCGGCAAGCTGGATGCGACTTCGGTCGAAGCGCTCACCGGCGTGCCTTATCAGCAAGCCGTGGTTAAGCCAGCGGCTTCCACCACATTGCAAGCTGTGCCTGCGGCGCTGGACAAGCCTGCCGATGTGATGGTCGCCGCCACTCCGGCAGCTCTGCCACTCAAGCCCGCTGAGCAGCAGTTCAACGCCTTGGCCGACTTCGATGAAGCCAGCCGTGACTATTGGTCCGAGCATACTTTGATGCATGTCGACACTGTGTTTGCCGCAGGTGGTCAGCAAAGAATGCTGCCGGCCGGTGTCAAGGACCACAAGATTGATTGGCAGAATGCCGAGTTGTGGGTCAATGGTGATGTTGGCGGTAAGCTGCAGGCATTCGAGAAGCTGAGCCTGGATCTGCAGGATAGCCTGAGCACTGCGCTGGCCGCCCAGGCCTTTGCCGGTACCCTGACCCATGAACTGGGCCACAACTTCGGCCTGAGACACAACTTCGCCGGTAGCCGCGATGGTGACAACACCTTCAACCAACAGGAAATGGAAACACTTAACCAGGCCTTTGCCGGTGCCGGTTATCCTGATCTGAAAGTGAACGCCGAGTTCTCCAGCCAGATGGACTACAACGTCAACCGTTTTGCGACCACTTTTGAGCCCTATGACTTGGCGGCGCTACGTTTCGGTTATGCCCGTGAAGTTGAGGCCGACAACGGCGACTTTGTCTCCCTTAAAGACGAAGATGCCAAGCGTCGTGATGAGCTGCAAAAAGGAGTGATCCAGGGCGAGACACGTTTCGGTACGCTCTACAACATTGCCCGCGACCACAAGCTGCGCAGCTATGCCTTCTGTACCGACGAGCATGTGTCGCTCAACAGCAACTGTAACCGCAGTGATGCCGGTCAGAACCTGGATGACATCGCCCAGTTCTATATCGACAGATATCAGGACAGCTATGAAACCAGTAACCTGAGACATAACCGTCAGTCGCTTTATGAAGACCACAGCCTGGGTTACACCATTGCCCGCAAGCGTCAGTTTGATGAGATCCGCCAGTTTATCGAAGATGTCAGCTTCCTCGAGGGGATCTTTGACTTGCCGGAAAACTTCTTCGCCAACGACTGTCAGCTGAAAGCCGCAGCCGGCCAGGATGCCTGGTATTGTGCCAACCAAAGGGCGATGAACAAGGCGGCAGACCTGTTCCTGCGCCTTGCCGGTGAAAATGATGCCGTGGTAGATGTCACCTTCCGCACTGCAGATGGCCAGGCAGCCCTGAGACAGCAGTACAACTTTGCCAAGTTGCTGGAACAGTATCGCTTCAAGAGCGCCGACATGACCATGAAGTTTGCTCCGGGTGAAGTGATCAGCAGGTTTGCCGATTCTCCAGAGGCATTGAAGGAACTGATTATCAACTATGGTATCAAGGAAGAGTTCCGGGATATGCTGAGCGCCGATGTTACCTTCGCCGGTCGTTTGCTGAACGGAATCAAGGCGCCTGAAGGCTCGCCCAACCATCCTTATGTCAACGAGCGTGATGTGCTTGGGGTATGGCCGGACAAACTGCTGGCAGTGCGTGCCTTGGTAAGTCGCACTACTCCGAGATCGACTTCCAGCCGTGGTCACAAGGCGCTGGTGGATCTGCCACAAACCGGCAAGCTGTTCGAAGATATGCTTTGCCGCATGGCGCTGGGTAATGGCCCGGATCTGGTCAGCAATGGCAAGCCTTTGTTTGCCGATGCCTGCAACAGCAGTCCTGAGCTGAAAACGTATCTGCCTTACTACAGCGATTTTGCCAGCCAGAGCATAGAGCCTCTGCCTAATTATGACCGCACAGTATCACGCTTCTTCGGCTTTGATACCGTCAATGGTCAACCCAAAGGCAAGAGCAACCTGCTGCAGATGATGCTGAGACAAGTGGTGTTGGCATCGGTCGACAGCGACTATCAGGGTGAGCAGAAGGCCAGGGTATGGCGTGAATATGTCGGTATTCATCAGGCTGCCCCTGGGCTGGATATGCAGGCCCAAGTGTCCCTGAACGGTAAAATCTACGCCGCGACCGCCGAGAACAAGTTGGCGCTGGCGCTGATTGCCCGCATCAAGGAAGTGGAGCAGTTTATCGCCTCGGCTTCTCCTGAACTGCTGGCGCAGCAGCTCAAGGGTGGCACTGTGGGTGAGATACTCAATGGTCAACTGAGCCGCGATCGTCTGGCTCTGAGCTACCTGCCTGTGCTTGATTGAGCCAAGGTTTGACTGTTTGATAATAAAGAACCCAGCCTAGGCTGGGTTCTTTATTTGTGTCTGAGTGACTCTTTGAGGAGCCAGGCTAACCTTCAGGCCTTGAAGGTCAGTGAAACCTTGAGTCCGCCCAGTGCCGGGCTCTTGCAGAAGTCGATATCCAACTGATACTGCTCGGCAATATCCTTGACTATCGACAACCCCAACCCATGACCATTGATCTCTTCATCCAGGCGATTGCCGCGGCGGGTGAGGGTTTGCATGTTTTCCTCTGCCACCCCTGGTCCGTCATCTTCGACGCTGACATACACCAGTCCCTGATGTTGCCACACCCTCACCAACACCTGGCTTGAGGCCCACTTATAGGCGTTGTCCAACAGGTTACCGAGCAGTTCCATGCCGTCTTCTCTGTGGATTGGTAGCCTGGGAATACCATCACTGATATCGAAGCGCCAGCTAATCTGCTTGTGTCTATGCACCTTATCCAGGGTCTGGCACAGGCTCTCCAGATCCCTTGGCAGCACCAACTGTGCCGCCGGCAGCATATCGCCTGTGATCCGCGCCGCCGCCAGTTTACGCTCTATCATCTTGTGGATCTGATCCAGTTGTTGCTCCAGTGCCCTGGCGGTATCGGGATCTTTCAGCCCCAGCGCTTCTACTTGCTGGCGCATCACTGCCAGTGGCGTCTTCAGGCCGTGGCTGAGATTGCCCAGATTGTTGCGGCTGCGCTGAATTTGGTTACTCGTGTATTCGAGTAGCTCGTTGTAGGTTTCGGCCAGAGGTTTGACTTCGGGAGGAATGGTCTCCAGCGACAGCGAGTTGATCTCCCCCTCCCTGAGTTTGGCCAGCGCCTGTTTTATCTGCTTCACCGGCTTAAAGGATTGCCGCAATACCAGAAATATCCCCAGGATCATCGCCAGCAACATGGCCAGGTTGACACTCAGTTTGGTGCCATAAACCTCGGTAAATACCTTGCGCCCTATGCTGAGATCCTGTGCCACCGTCAGGGTGGCATTGATCTTCTTGCTACTTGAGGTCAGCCCCAATGACAACAGTTGAATGTCGTGATTCTGTGGCCCCTTGGTTTGCCAGGCGCGGGTTTGCCCTGGCTCCAATTGCACTATTTCCAGGCGTTGATCCCATAAGGAGCGGGAGCGGATCTCCCGATCCGGCAGATTGAGCTGGTAGTAGCGCCCGGAATAGGCGGGTTTGTAGAAGCCGGAAAGCAGGCTCTGATCTATCAGGATTTCACCGTCATTGAGGTGAGTGGCCAGCGCCACTTGCTCCAGATCTTCCTGCAAGCGGTTGATAATAGAGTCGTGAAATGCCTGGCGCAGCATGGATTCCATAAACGCCAGGCCTATCAGGGTACTCAGTAACACCAGTGCTGTCAGCCACAGGCTCAGCTTGGTGCGGATGGACATCATCAGGATTGGCTGCCGTGAAAGATATAACCTTGGCCGCGACGGGTTTCTATCGCTGTCTTACCCAGTTTCTTGCGCAGATGGGTGACATAGACCTCGACCACATTGCTCTCTTTCTCATCATCAAACTGGTACAGCTTGTCGGTGATCTGTGCCTTGGAAAGCAGCTTCTTGGGCGACATCAAGAAGATCCGCAGCAAGCGAAACTCCATGGCGGTCAGGTCGAAACGTTGACCATTGACAGTCACAGTCTGCTCGGCTTCATCCAGACTGACGCCACCGAAGTTCAATTGCTTGCCGGGCACAGTGGCACGGCCATGGGTGCGGTGGATTATCGCCTGCAGTCTGGCCAGCAGTTCCTGGGTGTGAAAGGGTTTGCCCAGATAGTCGTCGGCACCGGCATTGAAGCCTTCAACCTTTTCATGCCACTGGCTGCGGGCGGTCAGCATAATCACAGGAGTGGTCAGCCCCTGCTGACGCCATTTTTCCAGCAACTGCAAGCCGTTGCCATCGGGCAGGCCGATATCGAGAATGATGCAGTCATACTGGGTTTCTTTGACCAGATAGTCGGCTTCTATGGCTTTGTCGGTCACATCCGTGACATAGCCTGCTTGCTTTAGTTGTTTTGCCAGTTCTTCAACCAGCAGGGCATTATCTTCAACGAGTAGAAGTTTCATTGGGACGACATTCGCTCGGTAATGGGATTAGATCATCGTGTAAACCTGTGCCTGCATTCAGACTCAGACTGACGATATGGCCATGTTCGACTTTTATCTGCAAATCATAACGCCATTCACCCTCTTTCTGATAGAGATGAGCGTCAATCAATTTGCCATGGCACACCCATTGTAGCTGAGAGAGAGTGGCATCCAGGGAGAGGATCGTCCCGGATTTCACTAATTCCTTGGCGATATCGTGATCGGGTTCCAGGTGGGGACTGGCCACTTCAGCCTTTGCAGTGCTCAAAGTCAGGCTAATAAAGCAAATGAAAAATAGCCCTCTCAATTGATGCTCCTGAAAAACAAAAGTGGCCAAGGTTATTACCTTGGCCACTCTATAGAATCAGGCTTAAATCAAGCTGAAGCTGGCTTAGCGGGTACCGTAAACTACTATGGTTTTACCGTGCGCCTGGATCAGGTTCTGCTCTTCCAGCATCTTGAGGATGCGGCCCACGGTTTCGCGGGAGCAGCCAACAATCTGACCGATTTCCTGACGGGTGATCTTGATCTGCATGCCGTCTGGATGTGTCATGGCATCAGGCTGTTTAGCCAGATGCAACAGGGTCTGAGCGATGCGACCGGCCACGTCGAGGAAGGCCAGGTTGCCCACTTTCTGGCTGGTGCTTTGCAGACGGTGTGCCATCTGAGCGGCCAGCTTCATCAGGATCTCAGGGTTAACCTGGATCAGCTGCTTGAACTTCTTGTAAGAGATCTCAGCAATTTCACAGGCTTGCTTGGCGCGAACCCAAGCGGTACGCTCGGCTTGCTCTTCAAACAGACCCAGTTCACCGATAAAGTCGCCCTGATTCAGGTAAGAGAGGATCATTTCCTTACCTTCTTCATCTTTAATCAATACGGCAACAGACCCTTTTACTATGTAATACAGAGTGTCTGAATCTTCACCAGCATGGATCAGAGTGCTTTTGGCTGGATACTTATGAATGTGACAGTGTGATAAAAACCACTCCAAAGTCGGATCTGGTTTTGGCTTACCAATCAGAGCCATGCCTATGTTCCTCGATTGATTAAAACGAAAGTAAGGATATTCTAAATAAGGATTTTACGTCAATATCAAAGAGTAAACTTTGAACCAAGTCTTAGTTTAGACTGAGTGAATCAACGCAATTAAATCGCTAATCTTGGTTATCATTCTGATACTTTAGTGATACATGTCAACCAATACAGATTAAAAGCCCCTGGAATCGCTCCAGTCTGTAGGTTAAATCACATCTTCTTCACCTTGCTCACAATTCGCCAAGCCCATTGAGAGCTACTATTAGCGTTTTATTGGTGGATTGACCTCGACTTTCACGCCGGGTTCGGGCTAATTTATGAGTCTGTATGCATAGATTATCAAAGGGTATCAGAGTGAAATCTCCCTTAATTGCAGCGGCTGCCATGTTGGCCTTGAGTCTGTTCAGCGGACAGTTACAGGCCTTTGCCATTCCCCAGCCAAGCAAGGAAATTGCCGCCAGCAAACTGGCCTATATTCAGCTCAATGCCGCAAATGGTGAAGTGGAAGCTCAGTACCTGCTAGGTTTGATGTATCTCTCCGGCCGCTTCGTTGCCGAGGACAAAATTGCCGGCCTCGCTTGGCTGACCAAGGCTGCCGAAGGGAGCGAAACCAAGGCGCAGCAAACCCTGGCAGACCTGGCATTTGAAGGCAAGTTGATGCAGCGGGATCTGGCGCTGGCCGAGCGTTGGTATCTGCCGTTGGCGGAGCAGGGCAACCATTGGGCCAGGTTCAGACTGGGTTTCCTCTATGCTTCAGGTGGTGAAGGGGTTAACCGCCATTGCGGCAAGGCTGTGGCGTTTTTCAGCTCGGCCGGTGATGACATCTCTCTTGGTAATGCCGCCTGGATCCTGGCCACTTGCCCCGAAGCCAAGTACCGCGATGGTGGTCGGGCGTTGGCGCTTGCCAAGCAACTACTGGAAGACAACAATCAGGACCCCACCAATCTCGATAACTTGGCGGCAGCTTACGCCGAATTAGGGGATTTTACCGCCGCGGTGGCGACTCAGCAGCAGGCCATTGCAGCGCTGGAGCAGTCGCAGGATCTCAGTAAGGCGCTTGAATTCCGGCAGCGGCTGGAGAGTTATCGCAGCCACAAGCCTTACCGTGAAGTGGTGCCCTTGATGGAATAACGCCCGTTGTGAATGCTTCAAGCCGATACGGATAATCCCTTTGCTGAACGCTGGGATTTTGGCTGTAGTTTTAGCTGTGATTGATTGTGTTTGCGTCAGAGGAAGAAACTGACGCTTGCATGGAGAGTACGAATTCGGGCAATAAAAAATGCCCATTATGGGCATCTAAAATAGGGTAGGTTGTTGACATACTCGAGGGAACAAACAGATCAAGATGGGGGAATCTATCCCCAAGAGTATGTCAACCATCAGTATTTCGCCTGAAATCCCGATGACTGTAATTTACCCCTTTAGACTTAAATCAAACTTAATCGAGTCTGAAGCCAAAATTTATCTGCATCCAGCCTATTCAATATCCTGCTCCAGCAGGGCTTGGCGCTTATCCATCAGGTCTTTGATCAGCGGTGTCAGAATAAGCTCCATCGCCAGTGACATCTTGCCTCCCGGCACGACCAGGGTGTTAACCCTGGACATAAAAGCCCCCTGGATCATCTTCAAATAATAGGGGAAGTCGACATTGTTGATGCCGCGAAAGCGGATCACCACAAAGCTTTCGTCCAGGCTGGGAATATCCTTGGCGCTGAAGGGGTTGGAGGTATCTACCGTGGGAACCCGCTGAAAATTGATATGAGTGCGGGAGAATTGCGGCGTCATATGATTGATATAGTCGTCCATCGAACGCACGATTGAGCCCATCACTTTTTCACGGGTATGGCCGCGCTCAGAGGTATCGCGAATGATCTTCTGGATCCACTCCAGGTTGACTATGGGTACCATGCCAATCAAGAGATCCACGTGCTGGGCAACATTGCTTTCGCCGGTCACTACACCGCCGTGCAGCCCCTCGTAGTAGAGCATATCCGTGTCTTCCGGCAGCGGTCGCCACTGAGTAAAGGTACCCGGCATCTGGTTGTAAGGCACGGCTTCATCGAAGGTATGCAGGTAGGAGCGGGTTTCCCCTTGCCCCGTGCCGGCATAGTCGGAAAAACACTTCTCCAGACGGGCAAAGTCATTGGCTTCCGGGCCAAAATAGCTGATGTTGCGGTTTTCGGCCTTGGCCTTGCGGATCATCACTTCCATTTCGGCGCGGGTATAGTGGTGAAAGCTGTCCCCTTCCACCATGGCCGCATTGATCCCCAGTTGTCTGAAGATGTGACTGAAGGCGGTTGTGGTAGTCGTGGTTCCGGCACCCGATGAACCTGTCACTGCGATAATTGGATGTTTTGCAGACATTTTTCCTACCTGTTTCAAAGAACTTGGGCTGCGGGCCGACGCTGTGGTTATCTGACCCGTTAACCTTTAGTTAACTACTTATAAAGGAATGCAGGGGGACGGGTCAATCGTCGACAAGTGGGGTACGCCGCATGATCTCCTCGCGGGAGCGGATGGCAACAGACTCGTCATCTTCGCTGAATTCTACCAGTAAATGGCCGCTCTCGAGCGCCAGGCGGCACTTGCCGATGGCCTGCTCCAACGCCTTGTCACCCAGGGCATCGAAACTGCCGTCTTCCACCTGGGAAAGCAGGTATTCCTTAATCAGGTTATCCAGGGTTTCCTTGGGCAGTTGCAGCAGGTATTCATAGGGTATCAGCATGGGTTGACTCCGTCAGATAACGCAGCAATCGCTGCTCCAGATAATAGCGTGGCTGCCACGGTGTGCCGCCCTCGATAAAGCCCACATGGCCGCCATTGGCATGCAGCTCATATTCGACGCAGGCGGGCAGATGCTCCAATGAAGGGATTACGGCGTCAGTCATAAAAGGGTCGTCTGCTGCATGCAGTATCAGGGTCGGTTTGGCTATCTTACCCAATAAAGGCAAGGCGCTGGCCCTTTGATAATAGTCATCGACACCGTTGAAACCGTGCAGCGGTGCAGTCACCTGATGGTCAAAATCATAAAAGGTGTTCAGCCGTTTGATGGCTTCACCATTCAGCGGCAACTGGCTGTTGCCCCGCTCGAGTTTCAGCAGCATTTTTTGCTGCAATTGGCGGATAAGATAACTTTGATAAACTTTGGAGAAGCCTTTCTCCAACCGCTTGGCACAGGATGCCAGCGCCAGCGGTGCCGATACCACGGCGGCGCGGCTGAGCAGGCTTTTATCTGCAAATTCTCCCTGGTACTTGGCCAGTACATTGCCGCCGAGACTGTAACCTACCGCCAGCAGAGGCGAATGGGGATAGCGCTGCTTCAGGGTTTGCAGGCTATGGCTGATATCGGCCGTATCACCACTGTGGTAACTGCGCGCCAGGCGATTGTCTTCACCCGAGCAGCCTCTGTGATGGTGCACTACGGCTGCCAGCTCCTGCTTCTGACACTCGCGCAGCAGGCGGCGGATATAGTGGGAGTCGGCGCTGCCTTCCAGCCCGTGCAGTATTACCAACAAGGGCTTACCCGGGATTGGCGTCTTGAGCCAGTCGAGGTCGATAAAGTCGCCATCCTCCAGCTCCAGCCGTTCACGCCGCAGTGGTAGCCCTGCCACCTTGGTCAAAACAGGTATGATCGTTTGGAAATGGGGGCTCCTGGCCCACCAGGGCGGACGAAAACTACTGCTCATGGGATCTCGCTTGCGAAATGGCCTATTGCCGTGGGCACTTTGCTGTGGTTAATTGGTTATTGGCAGGATTGTAACACAGATGTCAGCACAGCTGAGTGCAGGGGAATGACAGGAGGACAGGCATGCAAAGACGGCAGTTTCTGCTTTGGGCTTTGGGGGGAACCAGTGCATTGGCATTGGGTGTCAGCCTCTATGAGGAGGAGGAAATCGCCAACCTGAGTGAGCATGAAAAGCCCCATGACCTTCTGCTTGGTGCCTTGATCCCCGTGTTGCTGGAAGGGGCATTGCCGGAGATTAACAAACATAGAAGCAGTGCCATCAATCGCACGCTGGATGCGGTCAATCAAACCCTGAAATGGCTACCTAAGGCCCAGCGTCAGGAGTTGGAACAACTGCTCGACATCCTGGAGAACCGCTTTGGTTTACTCTTGCTGAGTGGCAGCATGACGCCTCTGATGCTGCGCAGCCCCAATGAATTGGTCGAGATGCTGGAATCCTGGCGCAGCTCTTGGATGGAGCTGCTGCAACAAGCTTATCTCGGTCTCAGAGAGTTGTTGATGGCAAGCTATTATGCCTGCCCTGAGCATTGGGACAGACTCAACTATAACAAGCCAAAACTGGCACTCTGATACCCGACTGGAGACACATTTGCCGATAGCTGATCCCATTTTGGCCGGGCTGGCCGCAGGTTGGAAACATACAGATGGAGCCTCTTTGACCGAGGATCTTGAACTGGAGACGGATGTTGTCATCATAGGCACAGGTGCCGGCGGTGGCACGGCGGCTGAAGTATTGACTCAGGCGGGGCTCAGAGTCTTGCTGTTGGAGGCCGGGCCGCTCAAGTCATCCCCTGACTTTGTCATGGAGGAGCGCCGCGCCTATCCAGAACTCTACCAGCAAGCGGCGGCCATGAAGACCCAGGATAAGGGGATCAGTATTTTCCAGGGTAAGTCGGTCGGCGGCTCCACCACAGTCAACTGGACTACTTCGATTCGCACCCCCAAAGCCACTTTGGATTATTGGCAAAGCCTTGGGGTTAAAGGTTTGTCCCGCAGCGAGCTGGATCCCTGGTTCGACAAGATGGAGCAAAGGCTCAATATCAGTCGCTGGCCGATAGATCCCAACCGCAACAACCAGGCCCTCAGGGATGGCTGTGTCGCGCTTGGCTGGGACTACACAGTTATCAAACGCAATGTGCTGGGCTGCTGGAACACGGGGTACTGCGGTATGGGTTGCCCGGTGAATGCCAAGCAATCCATGCTGGTCACCACAATACCGGCTGCCCTGAATGCCGGAGCAGAGTTATACAGCCATGTTCGCGCCGAGCGCTTCGAGCATCATGGTGAGCGGGTTTTTGCCCTCAGAGCCGAGGCGCTCGATGGCTATAACAAGCCCACTGGAGTCAAATTGATGATCCGCGCCCGTCATTATGTGGTGGCGGCTGGGGCAATCCACACTCCGGCATTACTGCTGCGTTCACAAATGACAGATCCCTATCAGCGCCTCGGCAAGCAGACCTGTTTACACCCAACCGTGCTCAGTGGCGCCCGCTTTCGGGAGGCAATCAATGCCCACTCCGGGGCACCGCAGTCGATATATTCGGATCAGTTTGTTTGGCAAGATGGGGCCACTGGTCAACCAGGATATAAGCTGGAGGTACCGCCGGTACATCCTGTGCTTATCGCCTCCAAAACTCTGGGCTATGGGCCACAGCATGCCGAGCTGATGTCCTGGTTCAATCATCTGCAGGTCACCATAGCCCTGATCCGGGATGGCTTTTCGCCGGAATTGCCCGGTGGCCAGGTATTGCTGACAGATAAAGGCACTGCCCTGGATTACCCTCTGACGCCGGCCTTGTTTGCCGCCGCCAGAAGGGCCTTTGCCTGCATGGCCGAGCTGCAGTTTGCCGCAGGCGCCGAGCAGGTTATGCCCATCAATGAGGGCGCCGGAATTTTGTCCTCCTGGCAAGAGGCCAAACAGGTTATTGCCGACATGCCGCTGGCGCCACTGAAGACCATAGTGGCTTCGGCGCATGTGATGGGTGGCTGCGCCATGGGGGAAGACAGGCAGTTATCCTGGGTGAGCAGCGAAGGCCAGGCGCATTACTACAGCAATCTGTCGGTGATGGATGGCTCTGTATTCCCCAGCAGTTTGGGAGCCAATCCACAGCTGAGTATCTATGGTTTGACTGCGCGCAACGCCAGCTTGCTGGCCCGGAGGCTCAAGCCTGAGCCAGCAGAGCAGGATGTTGCTGAGGGCTGAGGTTGAACTGTGCCAGATAGGTACTGAGATTGTGTTGCTTGTCTTCAGTGACGCTGCGAGGCAGGCCATTGAGTTTGTGCAATATCAGCTGCTGCCCTCTGCGTTCCATCATCAGCTCGACATCCAACATCTGTTGGTACTCGGCTTGTCCCAGGTTGGGTTTGGCCAAGCGTCTCAGCCGCCGATAGGGGCGCAGAATGCCGCTTTCCCACTGCTCAACTTCGCTGTGGAGCTGGGACCATGATCCCTGGTTGAGGCTAACGCCTTTGTTGTCCAGAGTCAGCGCCAGCAGCAAGAGGTTGACTATCAGGCCGTGTTCGTCCTGCAGTTTTATCAGCAGGCTTTCCAGCGCCGGGTAAAGTGTTTCACATTCCTGCCAAAGACTAGAGGTAAACAGACTCGTATGTGGCACGCTTTTCTCCTTGCTTGCAATCTCAACACCCGGGTTTCCCCGGCTCAAAGGCCTGACTCGGCTTCGATGGTGTCTATCTCTTCCTGAAGTTCCAACCAGTTCATTTCACTCTCTTCCAGCGCCTGCGAAAGTTGGGTGCGCTCGGCGAGGATCTCCGTCAGTTTGGGCTTTTGCTCGGCCTCGTAGAGAGAAGTATCCGCCAGCAGATTTTCCAGCTCCGCCAATCTGTCGGTAGCCTGGCTTTGCTCGGCTTCCAGTTTGGCCTGACGTTTCTTCAGCGGCGATAGTTTTTGCCTCAATTCAGCTTCCAGACGCTTTTGCAGCTTCTTGTCCTGGGCCGGTGAGGCTTCGTCAACCTGAGACATACATGCCGTTGCGGCTTTGGCGGCATCCAGCAACCACTGGTGATAGTCATCCAGATCGCCATCGAACATCCGCACTTCGCCGCCATCGACCAGGTAATAGTCGTTGCAGGTGAGTCTCAGCAGGTGACGGTCGTGGGACACTATCACCATGGCGCCTTCAAAGCCCTGCAGCGCTACGGTCAGGGCGTGGCGCATCTCCAGATCCAGGTGGTTGGTGGGCTCATCGAGCAGCAATAGATTGGGGCGTTGCCAAACCAGCAGCGCCAGCACCAGACGGGCCTTTTCACCACCGGAGAAGGGACGCACTTGGGCAAGTGCCATATCGCCCTGGAACCCAAAACCACCGAGGAAGTCTCTCAACTCCTGTTCGCGGGCATTGGGGGCCAGGCGCTGCAGATGCTGCAGCGGGGTATCATCCAGCTGTAGAAACTCTATCTGATGCTGGGCAAAGTAGCCGATATTGAGCCCGGGATTGGGCTCGTACAGGCCGCGCATGGGCGAGAGTTGCTCAGACAGCAACTTAATCAGGGTGGACTTACCGGCACCGTTGCGCCCCAGCAAACCGATGCGGGCGCCGGGTACCAGATTGAGATGCACCTTGTTGAGAATAGCCTTGTCGCCGTAGCCAACCGACACATCTTCCATCTTCACCAAGGGGTTGGGCAGCGCATCCGGCTCGCGAAACTCCATATAGAAAGGGCTGTCGGCCTTGGAAGGCATCAACTCAGTCATCCTTTCCAGTGCTTTCAGGCGGCTTTGGGCCTGTTTGGCCTTACTGGCCTTGTAACGGAAGCGGTCCACAAAAGACTGCATGTGCGCACGCTCTCGCTGCTGGCGTTCATAGGCCACCTGTTGCTGGGCCATACGCTCGGCGCGAGTGTGTTCAAAGGCGCTGTAGTTACCCTTGTAGAAGTTGAGTTTCTGGTGTTCCACATGGACGATTTCGTCCACTATGGCATCGATAAAGTCACGGTCGTGGCTGATCAGCACCAGCGTACCCTGATAGGATTTAATCCAACCCTCCAGCCAGTACATGGTATCCAGATCCAGGTGGTTGGTGGGTTCATCGAGCAGCAATAATTCCGAGCGACACAGCAGTGCCTGCGCCAGATTGAGACGCATCCGCCAGCCGCCGGAGAAACTCTTCACCGGATGGCTCTGCTGGGCCTCGGTAAAGCCAAGACCTGCCAGTAGGGTACCGGCACGGGCGCGTATGCTGTAGCCGCCTACGGCATCAAGCTTGCCGTGCAGTTCGGCTATCCTGTGGCCATTATCCTCTGCTTCAGCTTTCGCCAGCTGGGTTTCGAGCTCGCGAAACTCACGATCGCCATCGAGCACATATTCCAGTGCCGATACCTCCAGCGCCGGGGTTTCCTGGGCGACAGTTGCAATGCGCCACTGGGATGGCACGCTGATCTCGCCTTTGTCCAGGTGTAGTTGCCCTAAAATCAGGGCCAGCAATGAGGACTTGCCCGTACCGTTGGCGCCGACTAATCCCACCTTGTGGCCGGGATAAATAGTCAATGAGGCCTCGTCAAGCAAGGTCTTGGTGCCACGGATCAACTGGGCATCGGAAATGGTGATCATGAATACTGCTTTGGAATACGCTGAATTTATGGGGCCAGATGATAGCCCAGAACCCCGGCCTCAGGCTATAGCAGCAACACTTTGCTGTGAGCTGGCACCTGGGTAAAAGTAGTTCATCATTTCGAATGAAAGACTCCCCTCAAAAGTATAGTTTTACGGCTAACGACGCGAAAAATATCGGAAAAAGCCAAAGTTTCAGATATTTCTGAGCTGCTTTTTGTAAAAACTTGCAGTACCATCCAGGCGCGCTCAAAAAAGCGCCACAGGAAACAAGGAGTTTTACCAAGGGGTAACCTAATTACCTTGGGGCAGACAGGGAGAGTCGTAGATGGGCGTAATCCGCGTAGTCAGCATGGCTGAGTTGCATCTCAGCGATGCCGGGCAGATTGAGGCCAACTGGCAAAGCTTGAGCAATGAACAGCTTGTATCTTTGGCGCCGTCCGGGCGCTCGCTCGAGCAGCTCAAGCGGGAACTGGCCGATGGCAGCAGAGTGATCCTCAGTGATACTCCAATCTTGCCACTATTTCGTTATCAATCAGGCGAGTGGATTACCAACATTCAAGAAGGTATTTCCCCTCACGCCGTTAATCAGATCCAAAAGCGTTTTGCCTCTGCAGGCAGCAGTGCTCACTTTAAGACATCCACCGGCAGCCTGGCCCCGGCCATCGAACCTGTTTACAGCCCGGATCCCAGCCTTACTCAGATTGCGCCCACCACGGCGCCAACGGCCAAAATCAGCCCCAAGTTCGCTCAAGCCAGACGCAGGTTGGAGTTGGAACTGGTTTACGATGACGAAGAGGAGACGGCGGCCGGTAAGGTGCCCTATAGAGTCGAATTCAGTGATGGTTCGCAAAAGAGCGGGGTATTGAATGCCAAGGGCTGGGCCTGCCTGGAAGATTGCCCCAACGGGGAAGCCACAGTGATCTTCGGCGATGAGGCTGAGCGCCAAAGTGCAGAGCAAAGGTTACCCGGCCTCTACCGTCAGTTGGCGGCGTCGCTGGACACTGCGGCAGCGGAAATGGCCAAGAAAAGCGAACAGTTGGCCGCTCAGGCGGATGTTCAGCAAATCAGTGACAGCTTCAGGCAAAAAGTGGATGCACAGCTGGCGGAGCTGACGGCTCAGCGAGAGCAGTTCAACCAACAGCAAATCTGGCAACAAGCCTTGCAGACTGGCCAGGCTTACACACAGGGGCTAAGTCAGGGAACAGCCAGCTTCATGGACGATTTGCTGGATTTCAGCGGCTTGATGGCATTCCTCGAGGAAGCAGAGATAAGTCTTTCTTTGTTGCTCGAGGCGATAATGACAGGCGATGTCGATGCTCTGGAGGCCAAACTGGCCCAATGGCGTGCCCGCGGTGAAAATGGCTTGAAGGCCAGCGGTGAGGCGATGGAAATGCTGATCTTGCTGTTAAAAGATGAGTATGTCCGGGCCTTATTGCAATCACTGCCACTGCGTTATCTCGACGCCCTTCCCAAAGATAAGCTGGCCGAAATAACCGGTTATATACATAGCCGGGTCAGTTTGGATGGCATGTTGGAGATGTCTCTTGTCCTGCTTGCGGCGCTGGTTGGCAGCGTCTTTGGGGTGATCCTGATGTTTCTTGTTGTGACAAAGAAACGGGCCAGCAGGATTATCAGCCCGGCCAGCAGCGTATTGGAAGATATCGCCAAGGCCCAAAAGGCGATTCGGAACGACCATGCAGTTCAAACTTATATCGGGAAACACCAGACTCCACTGAATAGTAAGGCATCAGAGGGTGATGTTGACACTCCCCAGAAAAGTCGGAAGAATGCGGATAAAGATGTTCCAAACAGGCAAGTGTTGACTTAGTCTGAAAGACTAAACATCCAAAAGGCGCTACAAACCCGAGTTGAAGATATTCGTGCTGAGCTACCTAAAAAGCTTCAAGGTAGCGGCAATGTTGGAGTTGCTCAGCTTGATATTCCAGGATTGCCAATAGAGTTGAAGGCTCATAGTCGTATTAACTATCCAACCGATAAGGGCGCTGATGGGTTTGTGCATTTAGCTGATGAATCTGATTGGATTTTTAAACCGAAGGCAGTCGATCCCGACAATGTTAGAGTGGGTACGCCAGACGCGTATACAAGACAATGGGATACGGAGTTTAAGATCTTGAACGATGTGGCTTTAAGGCTTGGAAATAATCGAAATGCAACAGGCTCAATAAACCTGTTTACAGAAAGGTTAACTTGTACCAGTTGCACTGATGTTATTTTCGATTTTAAAGCTCGTTATCCTAATATTCAGCTAAACGTGTTTGCGGGGGAATAATTATGGACAAATGGTCATACGAAGAACTTCAAGAATTTATCCATGAGGATATTGAAGAGTTTATGCGCGATGGGCTCGATATTCGACAAGCTTCTTCACGTGTACAGGTTGAGTATGCGAAGTCAATTGAGAGTGGTGAGCTAGAAAAGCTAATTATTTATATGGTTTTGTGTGAAGAAGGCCTAATGCATGGATTTCTCAGGGATGATATCAAGGAGCAAACTCTAGAATTGTTAGAGCGGATTAATCTTGAACGGTGTGATCAACAACTTAGTGATGATGAACAGTGTAGGTTAAGAGATGATATGAATCGAATATCTTCTCTTCTTGCATAAAGCGAACCCGACAGTGGCGGGTATGTTGTTCCAAACAAGTTTGGTGAAATCTACTCTAAGGCACCAGCGGCAAAATTAGAGATTGATACAATGGCGGACGAGATTGCTGATATGTTTGGTGGTCAAGTTGCGAAAGCACCCCAATTAAATCTCAAGAAAGAGCTATCCAAAAAATCATGAATCACTATGGTGGAGATGCTTCGAGCTAAAAAAAACATAAAAAAAACAGTGAAAAAAATAAAAAAAACAGGACAGCCATATCTTTTTGATGTTTCGCACAGCCTTGACTAGGCTTTGAAATACCCATCAAAGCTCAGTCGAGGTTGGTTATGACCACTGCCCGTCGCCAGTTGATAGATGCTGAAAGTACGCC
>NZ_JBKORJ010000062.1:0-103080 GCF_047314585.1 Shewanella sp. BJSY2023SW005 | reverse complement strand
GCAACAGGCTCAACCGAACAGCCACTGGCTGCTGCCGTTGAAGAAAGGGACGCAATATGAAGTGGTACGCTCTTTAGGAAAACACGACCAACTGGCGCAGTTAGCCACCACGCCTCAAGCCAGAAAGAAGTGGCCTATGCTGCCTGAGAATATTGAAGCTCGCTTACTGACGAAGACGATAAAAGGCAAGTCGGTTTCCATTTTGACGTCATTAACAGACCCCTTGCGTTATCCGGGGGCAGAGATAGCGGATTTATATGCCCATCGATGGGAGATAGAAGTGGGCTATCGGGAGATGAAGCAGCATCTTCTGGAGAGTCGCTTTACGTTACGCAGTCAATTGCCAGAGCTGGTTATCCAAGAATTGTGGGGGGTACTATTGGCCTATAACCTCATCAGATACAAGATGGTGTTGATGGCTAAGAGCTTACCGTCGTTACATCCGAACCAATTAAGCTTTAGAGATGCATCGAGTTATATCATTTTTAAACTGACTCAGCTGTCATCTCAAATGCCTGGGAATGTTCCGAGAGAGGTCTTGGACATAGTGCGTAACGCGAGGCAGTTCAAGCTTGATGGGAAACGGGATAGAGCCTATCCACGTGCGTTAAAAATGAGTAAAAACAAGTATCCCATTAAGCCTAAGAAAAATGCCGTTCACACTAAGTGAACGGCATTACGCGTAGCGGGGTTTTTGTACAAAAGCTTGCTTACTCGTCCAGGAAGGACTTGAGGATTTCCGAGCGGCTCGGGTGACGCAGCTTACGCAGTGCCTTGGCCTCAATCTGACGGATACGTTCACGGGTAACGTCGAACTGCTTGCCCACTTCTTCCAGGGTGTGGTCAGTGTTCATGTCGATACCAAAACGCATTCTGAGGACCTTGGCTTCGCGGGCTGTCAGGCCTGCCAGCACTTCATGAGTGGCACTCTTGAGACTTTCGCTGGTGGCGCTGTCCAGTGGCAACTCGAGGGTAGTATCCTCAATGAAATCCCCCAGATGCGAATCTTCATCGTCCCCGATAGGGGTCTCCATGGAGATAGGCTCTTTGGCGATTTTCAGCACTTTGCGGATCTTGTCTTCCGGCATCATCATCCGCTCGGCCAGCTCTTCCGGAGAAGGCTCGCGTCCCATTTCCTGCAGCATCTGCCGCGAGATACGGTTGAGCTTGTTGATGGTCTCTATCATGTGTACCGGGATACGTATGGTACGGGCCTGGTCCGCGATGGAGCGGGTAATGGCCTGACGGATCCACCAGGTAGCATAGGTAGAGAACTTATAGCCACGACGGTATTCAAACTTATCTACAGCCTTCATCAGACCTATGTTGCCTTCCTGGATAAGATCCAGGAATTGCAGGCCACGGTTGGTGTATTTCTTGGCGATAGAAATAACCAGACGCAAGTTGGCTTCAACCATTTCCTTCTTGGCACGGCGAGCCTTGGCTTCACCTATGCTCATGCGGCGGTTGATGTCTTTGATTGAGGCGATAGACAGGCCGGTTTCGGCTTCGATGGCTTCCAGCTTGGCGCGACAGCGCAGCACGTCTTCCTCGACCATTTTCAGGCCTTCGGCGTATGGCTTGCCGGAGTTCATCTCGGCGTTGAACCAGCTGATATCGGTTTCGTTGCCGGTGAAGAGCTTAACAAAGTTCTTCTTCGGCATTTTGGCCTGTTCAACACAAAGCTTGAGGATCAGGCGTTCCTGAACCCGCACTTTGTCCATCATGCTGCGCATGCTCTTGACCAGACGGTCAAACTGCTTGGGCACCAGACGGAACTCTTTAAAAATTTCGCCGATGTGGAACAGAGCCGCTACTGACTCGGGGTGATCGCGCCCCTTGAGTTCGATGAGCTTCAGTGAGTTCTCATAGACGGTACGCAGTTGACCGAAACGCTCACGGGCTTCTTCCGGATCCGGGCCTTTGGAGCCTTCATCTTCGGAATCGCTGTCGTCATCTTCGTCATCGTCGTCCATATCGTCTTCATCATCCAGATCATCATCGGACAGTTCAGAACCAATATGGGTGGCGCTTGGGCCTACATCGTCTTCGTCGGGATTGACAAATCCAGAGATAATGTCGGACAGGCGGATCTCTTCGGCCTCGAACTGATCAAACTGTTCGAGGATCATGGCGATCGCCTGTGGGTACTCGGCGACTGAGCTCTGTACCGTGTTGATGCCTTCTTCGATACGCTTGGCGATCTGAATTTCGCCTTCGCGGGTCAGCAGTTCCACTGTGCCCATTTCGCGCATATACATACGCACTGGGTCTGTGGTGCGGCCCAGCTCGCTCTCGACTGAGGCCAGGGCGGCGGCGGCTTCCTCGGCGGCATCTTCATCCGTGCTGTCTTCCGACATCATAATGTCATCGACATCCGGTGCTTCTTCAAACACTCGGATACCCATGTCATTTATCATCTGGATAATATCTTCGATCTGGTCGGAATCGACCATATCTGCAGGCAAGTGGTCATTCACTTCTGCATAGGTTAGGTAACCTTGCTCTTTGCCTTTGGCGAGCAACAGTTTAAGTTGCGACTGCGGAGTTTGATCCATAGATATCATCCAAGTTGGGTAACTGTTACAACGATGGGCAGCGGCCTTGGGCTCTTGCCGCACAAATCGTCAATTATAGCCATGTGCGCATCCCTGTGCTAGTCCGGCGACCGGACCCATAAATTGAGAGAGCTCATTGGCGGCTTTTCATGGCCGCGATTAGCTTCTTAAGCTGTACTTTCTCTTCTTTAGTATGGGTCTGTTTCAGACTTAATTCCTGATAGCGCTGCTCAATGTATTGATTATTCAGCCATACCAGGGATTTTTTGAACTCTTGCTCCAGGTTTTCATCCGCCACTTGATGCTCCCATTGGGCCAGTTTTCTCAGGGCGGAAAATTCGTCCGTATCCCTGAATTGCTCAAGTAGTTGTGCGCTGTTCATCTTCTGGGCACGAGTCAAATCCAGTAATTCGACCAGCAAGTCTATGCCGGCCATCTGTAAATGCTTGAGAGCCGGTTGGGGGATCAAATTCAGCCCCAACTGTGGGTGTTGTACCAGCAAGGCGACGGCGAGTCGCAGCGGTGTACCCCGGCCCTTAAGCGCTTTATGCCGGGCGGGGGCAACCCCTTGGGGGCCCTTGAATCCCAGCTTTTTCTTCAGATCATCTGCGCTGTTCATGCCGAGCCTGTGTGACAGGTCTTCGAGCAACAGATTTTGCAGCACAGTGTCTTGAATCTTTTCAATTAGGGCTATGGCCTGTTTCGCCAGGTTGCCCTTGTCTGTCCCGTATTTAGTGGTCAGGGTATCGAACAGAAACCCTGTCAGTGTTTGCGCTTCATCTATCAAAGCTTCGAAGGCTTCTTTGCCTGTCTTGCGCACCATAGAGTCGGGATCTTCCCCCTGGGGCAAAAACATAAAGCGCACTGTATCGCCGGGCTTCAGCAGTGGCAGGGCGGTTTCCAGTGCGCGCCAGGCGGCTTCTTTACCGGCGTTATCGCCGTCGTAGCAGCAAACCACCTCTTTGGCGCTGCGCAGCAACAGCTGAAACTGCTCGGCTGTGGTCGAGGTGCCCAGAGAGGCTACCGCATAATCGACCCCAAATTGAGCCAGCGCCACTACGTCCATATAACCTTCGACAATCAGCACTTGCCGGGGTTCTCTGTGGGCCTGCTTCAGCTCATACAGACCGTAAAGCTCATTACCCTTATGAAATATGGGCGTTTCCGGAGAATTCAAGTATTTGGGGGTACCATCTCCCAACACCCTGCCACCAAAGGCAATCACCCGGCCGCGCCTATCGCGGATCGGGAACATCAATCTGTCACGGAAGCGGTCATAACGCTTGCCGTTGTCGTTGCTGATGATCATCCCCGCAGTCAGCAGCTTGTCCTGCGACTCTTGCTGCGAGCGGTAACGGCTCAGTAAACCGTCCCAGCCGTCGGGGGCGAACCCTATGCCGAAGCGCTCGACAACCTGGTCCGATAACCCACGAAAGGCCAGATAGTCCAACACCTTCTGTTTGTCCTGGTGTTGCCTGAGCTGGCTTTGATAAAACCTGTTGGCCTCTTCCATCAACTGGTAGAGATCGCGGCTGAGCCCTTCGTCGCGACGACGGTTGGGATTGTTCTCCCGCGGCACTTCCAGCCCCAGTTGGCTTGCCAGCTCCTCAATGGCATCGAGGAACTCGAGACGGTCATACTCCATGATGAAGTCAATGGCATTGCCATGGGCACCACAGCCGAAGCAGTGGTAAAACTGTTTGTCTCTGCTGACGGTGAAAGAGGGTGATTTTTCACTGTGGAAAGGGCAACAGGCAGAATAATTCTTACCCGCTTTTTTAAGGGGTACCTTGTGATCGATAAGATCAACTATGTCTGTGCGAGCAATCAGCTCATTGATAAAATCACGAGGTATAGCCATCAGACTGAGTCATGCACCCTTGACCGATGTAAACAAACAAGCCGCGCAGAAGCACGGCTTGTTCATACGTGGAAACCCGCTTATTGCAGTTTGGCACGGATCTGGGCACTGATGGCACCCATGTCTGCACGACCCTGAACTTTGGATTTCAACGCTCCCATTACTTTGCCCATATCCGCCATGGTGCTGGCACCGCTATCCTGAATAGCGGCATCAATCAGCGCAGCGATTTCGCTTTCGCTCAGAGGCTGGGGCAGAAAAGTTTCAATAACTTGAATCTCTGCTGCTTCGGCTTCTGCCAACTCCGGACGACCTGCTGCCTCATATTGGGCAATGGCATCACGGCGTTGTTTCACCATCTTGGTCAAGACAGCTATTATCTGCTCATCATTCAGAGTTTCGCGGGTGTCCACTTCAATCTGTTTGATGGCAGCTAATGCCATACGAATCGTACCAAGGCGGACCTTCTCTTTGGCCACCAAGGCTTGTTTCATTTGGTCTTTTAGCTTATCTATCAGGCTCATAAGGAATTAGTATAAACGTACGCGACGTGCGTTTTCGCGAGAAAGCTTCTTGGCCAGACGCTTAACTGCAGCAGCTTTTGCACGCTTACGAGCAGTAGTTGGCTTCTCGTAGAATTCACGAGCACGCACGTCGGCCAGGATACCGGCTTTTTCACAAGAGCGCTTGAAACGACGCAGAGCTACGTCGAATGGTTCGTTTTCACGTACTTTAATAATTGGCATACGCCATCACCCCTTAGGTGTAAGTTTGTATTGAGTCAATCACTTGACCCAAGTGTATTTAAAATGGTGCGGAATTTTAAACCGATTGGCACTGGATGTAAAGTCCCTAAAGTAAATTCACTTTAGCCTACAACTGGAGAAATCTCTTGGTTAGGGGTAGAATTGGCGCCCCTTTTCAGGCGGAAAGATTTCATAGATGCGGGTTTTAGGTATTGAAACATCCTGTGATGAGACAGGAATAGCGGTTTACGACGAAGAGCAGGGGTTGTTGTCCCATGCTCTCTACAGTCAGGTTAAGTTACATGCCGACTATGGTGGTGTGGTGCCTGAGCTGGCATCAAGGGATCATGTGCGCAAAATAGTACCGCTGATCCGTGAGGCGCTGGCCAAGGCCGATACCCGTATCGAAGATCTCGACGGCATCGCCTACACCAAGGGCCCTGGCCTGATTGGTGCGCTTTTGGTGGGCGCCTGCGTCGGCCGTTCTCTGGCATTTGCCTGGAATAAGCCTGCAGTAGGTGTCCATCATATGGAAGGGCATCTGCTGGCGCCCATGCTGGAAGAGGATGCGCCTGAGTTTCCCTTTGTGGCGCTCTTGGTTTCCGGCGGTCACTCCATGCTGGTGAAGGTGGAAGGCATAGGTCGCTACGAAGTACTGGGTGAATCTATAGATGATGCGGCCGGTGAAGCCTTCGACAAGACCGCCAAACTGATGGGGCTGGATTATCCCGGAGGCCCAAGACTGGCCAAGCTCGCCGCCAAGGGGGAAAAGGCCGGCTATAAGTTTCCCCGACCGATGACCGACAGACCGGGATTGGATTTTAGTTTCTCAGGGCTGAAAACCTACGCCGCCAATACCATAGCCGCCGAACCGGATGATGAGCAGACCCGCGCCAATATCGCTAGGGCTTTTGAAGAAGCCGTGGTCGATACCATGGTCATCAAGTGCCGCCGCGCACTGGAGCAAACCGGCTTTAAACGCTTGGTGATTGCCGGTGGTGTCAGTGCCAACACCCGTCTGAGGTGGTCTCTGGCCGAGTTGATGCAAAGCCGAGGCGGTAAGGTTTTCTATCCCAGAGGCGAGTTCTGCACGGATAACGGTGCCATGATAGCCTACGCTGGCTTACAGCGCCTCAAGGCCGGCGAGCGTGAGACGCTGGCGGTGAAAGGGCAGCCACGTTGGCCGCTGGATACGTTGGAAGCGGTTTCCTGAAACCCGGCAACATAGTTTAAAGTACCTGAAAAGCAAAAGGCGTCACTGGCGCCTTTGCTGTTTTTTATGGCAGTCGTTACAAATGTGCAGCTGAGCCTATTTAGCGCGCTTAGAGCGCGACATCTTGGACTCTTCTCCCTTGAGCAGGCGGCGAATATTATCCTTGTGGCGGATAATGATCAGCGTCGATAGCATGGCCACCGGCAGGGTAAATCTGTCATCCAGCCACCAGGTATATACAGGCGCCAATAGCGCCGTAACCAAAGCTGCCAGTGATGAATAGCGGGTCAGCAATACCACCAATAACCAGGTGCCCATCAAACACAGCGCCAAGCCTTCACCTATGGGCGCCATGGCACCGAGTGCTGTGGCAACGCCTTTGCCGCCCTTGAAGCCGAAGAAAATCGGGTATATGTGCCCCAGACAAGCGGCAATGGCTATCACCCCGAGCCAGACGGCATCTATTCCCATCAGATAAGCGGTATAAGTGGGTAGGGCACCCTTGAGCATATCGAAGAAAAACACCATGGCTGCGGCCCAAGTGCCGCCGATGCGCAGCACGTTGGTGGCGCCCGGGTTGCCCGAACCCTTGCCTCTGGGATCCGGCAGGCCCTTGAGGCGGCACACCAGCACGGCACTGGAGATAGAGCCGAGCAGGTAAGCGGCCACAATCATAATTGGGGTCAGTACCATGGTACTCAAATTGGTTTCCTTACTCGTCTTAAGGTATTATCGCGCACACTGAAATATACAGCCCTTGCCCGGATAACCCAAGGTGAACATCTTTACCGTCAGCTGGCGGTTAAAAATCTCGGGTTCATCTTGTCCTTCAATGCCTTATCCTACTTAAGATCGGGCCAGGTAGAAAGGGGCTACAGTGAATATCTCCGGAACGGGGCGGATTATAGCGGTTTTATTGCCGATAGCTTATCTGACCTCAGGCCCGGCAGCTGCTAAGGGGGATTTTATGGACAGAGTGCTGATACGGGAATTACAGATAGAAACGGTTATCGGGATCTATGAGTGGGAGAAACAGGTACATCAGACACTGCTTATCGATCTGGATATGGCCTGGGATAACAGAGCCGCCGCCGACAGTGATGATTACAGCCAGGCGCTCTGTTATGAAACCGTCAGCAAGCGCCTCACCGCCCTGATCACCGAAAAGCCCATTGAGTTGATTGAAACCGTGGCCGAGATGATAGCCCATTGCCTGATGAGTGAATTTTCAGTGCCTTGGGTCAAGGTGCGGGTGATGAAGCCCGGCGCCGTACCTTCGGCCAAAGCGGTCGGTGTTGAAATCGAGCGTGGTATCTAACGGCAATATGGCAAATATCTACATCAGTCTGGGCAGCAATATCGACCCGGAACATTATCTGCGTGCTGCTATCAAAGAGCTGCACGCTGCGTTTGGTGAGCTGCAGCTGTCATCGGTTTACGAGAGTGAGTCTGTGGGATTCAAGGGCAGCAACTTTCTCAACATGGTGGTGGGCGCTCACACCTTGCTCGACATTGCCGAAGTGGTGGCCTGCTTCAAGGATATAGAGCTGCGTCATGGGCGTATTCCCGGGGCGAAAAAGTTTGCTCCGCGCACTCTGGACTTGGATCTGCTGCTCTATGATGACAAGGTCTGCCAGCAGCCGGTAGTTTTGCCCCGAGCCGAGATCCTGACCAATGCCTTTGTGCTTTGGCCGCTGGCTGAACTGGCACCGCAAACCAAGCATCCTCTGGCACAACTCAGCTACCAAGCGTTGTGGCAGGAATATGACAAGGCCAGCCAGAAGCTCTGGCCTATCGCTTTCGATTGGGGCCTGTCGGCCTGATTTTTTAAAGGACAATTATGGACACAATACAGGTCATCATCCTTGCCCTGATCCAGGGCCTGACTGAATTTTTACCTATCTCCAGCTCGGCGCACCTTATTTTGCCTTCCCAATTACTGGGCTGGGAAGATCAGGGACTGGCCTTCGATGTGGCGGTGCACATAGGCTCATTACTGGCAGTGGTGCTCTACTTCCGTACTGAAATCATCGCTATGCTGAACGCCTGGTTTGGCAGCATATTCAAGGGTAACCACAGTGCCGAGAGCAAACTGGCCTGGTGGATTATTCTGGCCACCATACCCGCGGTCGTTTTTGGTTTTATGGCCAAAGATCTGGTTGAAACCTATCTGCGGGGGCCGGGCGTTATTGCCATCACTACTGTGGTATTCGGTTTGCTGCTCTGGTGGTCGGATAAGATGGCACGGCTTGAGCTCACTGAGTATCAAACCGGCTGGCGCAAGGCATTGATGATAGGTTTCGCCCAAGCTTTGGCACTTATTCCCGGCACCAGTCGCTCGGGGATCACCATGACGGCGGCCCTGATGTTGGGGCTGAATCGCGAAGCGGCGGCGCGTTTCTCTTTTTTGATGTCGATTCCTGTGATCCTGGGGGCGGCGCTGCTGATGGGCAAAGATCTGCTCGACGGCGGGCATGTGATTGACTGGCAGGCCTTGATACTGGGCGTAGTGCTCTCTTTTGTGGCGGCTTATACCTGTATCCACCTGTTTTTGAAGATTATCAGCAAGATGGGCATGCTGCCTTTCGTGCTCTACCGTCTGGCGCTGGGTGCGCTTCTGTGCGGCTTTATCTTTCTGTGGAGCTAAGATGAATTTAGTGCAATTTCAGTGCCCGGTTTGCCAGAGTGAACTCAAGCAGCATCAGGCATCCAGAGGTTTTTACTGCGCCAACAAACATCACTTCGACCGCCAGGAAGACGGCTATTGGCTGCTGGCCAAGCCCAAGAGCGCGGCGGTACATGCCTTGTCGCGCCAGGCGTTGCGGGCCAGGCGTTTTCTGCTGCAGTCTGAATTGATGGCGCCTTTGCATCAGGCGCTTAATCTTAAGCTGGCCAGGCTCGCCGAAAACTGTGACGCTGTACTTGATCCCAACGCCGGAGACGGCGCCTTGCAGCAGATGCTGCAACTGCCGGAACAGCTGCAACGTCTGCTTATCTGTGATGCGCAAAATGCCGCCTTCGCCGCTGCCAAAGCCTTGCCGACGGCGCAGGTATTTCTCAGTGTTGCCAAACGCTTGCCCTTTGAAGATGCGCAGTTTTCACTGGTGACTCTGCTCGATGGTCAGCTCAAGGGCAAGGAGATCCCCAGGGTGATGAAGCCTGGGGCACATCTTGTGATGTTGGCACCCGGGCCCAGACACTTATGGCAGTTGCGTGAGCAATTAAACGCTGATCTCAAGCAGCGGGAGTTCAGTATCAGCCTGCCGGCCGAGTTGGCTGTGCTGGAAACCGAGAGCTTGAGTTTTTCTCTGGATGTGAGCGGTGAGCAGGCGTTGACGCTTCTGGAAACCACTCCTTATGCCTGGCGCGCCAGCGAAAAACAGAAGCGTGCGCTTGCTACTCGGGCGATCAAGGGGCTGGAGCTGGATTACCGTGTGTTGGTGATTAAACGGAACTGAGTTTGAGCCTCGGGTTTAGGCTGAAAAATGAAGGTTGTGGCTGGAATTTGGGTCAGGACTGACTGGAAGTCATTGTAGGCTTCAGCGAAAAGCAAATCGGCAACACCTTGGTGTTGCCGATCCGGGACTGAATTACTTCTTGTAACGAGAAGCAACGTTGTCCAAGCGGTCGTTAGCACGCTTAGCTTCAGACTGAGCGTCCATAGCAGCAGCTTTGGCATCTTTAACGTCAGCAGACAGTTTGCCTTGCTCTGCTTTCAGAGAGCTAACTTCGGCTGATAATTGATCAACTTTGTTGCCCAGGTTAGCAACGCTTTCTTCCAGAGCAGTGGTGTTGGCACAGCCACCCAGCAGAGCAGTCATTGCTACGCCAGCAATCATCAGTACTTTTTTGTTCATGAAGAAATCCCTTTAGATAGGTTGGATTTTTAATGGCTCGACTGTAAAACAGCCGACACCGCCTAATTATGTCATAGTCAATTTATTTTGCTACGAATATTCACGTACAGGCCGCTTTACCTTATCGAATACTCATTGAATTGCCAAGTCTTTGGGAAGATAGCCAGTTTCTTTCGCCATTTTCTTAACATAACTGAAAATATTGCCGTCAATATCTTGCCTTTCTATCAGGAAACGGCGGAATTCAGTAACAGTTGCTTTTCTTGACGTACGGCGGCAATCCGCTGCCGAGCGAGCTCTTCTCTGATGGCCGGCCCCTTGTGTCCCGCTGCCACTATGGGTTTGACATCTATAGCTGAGGCGACAGCAAATAACTGCCTCAATGCTTGCGCCTGCGGGTAGGGGGCTTGTTCAAGCCCGCTGCGGCCTCTGGCATCGGCCTCGCAGGCCAGCGCCAGTTGCTCCAGGCGCTCTGGCTTGCGCCAGAAATCGGCTTTGTCGAAGATTTTCACTATGGTTTCCGGCTTGAGCTCCGCCAGATTATGAATATTTTGATGCTGATCGCAGACCAGCAACGCCAGATCCCGATACTCGGAAGGCACTCGCAGCCGCTCGCACAGGTTTCGAATAGGTTCAAGTCCCTTCTGGCCGTGGCCATGGTGCTTGGGCAGCATGTCGGCCGGGGTCAGTGCCTTACCGAGATCGTGCACCAGCGCGGCAAAGCGCACGGCTTTGTCGCGGGTTAATAGTGCGGCTTGCTCCAGTACCATCAAGGTGTGAAGGCCGGTATCAATTTCCGGATGCCACTTGGCTGGTTGCGGCACACCAAACAGGGCATCGATTTCCGGCATCAGTGCTTGTAAGGCGTTAACCTGGCGCAGTACTTCAAAAAATACCTGGGGCTGCTCGCAGCCGAGCACCTTATCCAGCTCCTGCCAGACCCGCTCAGGCGTCAGTGCGCCAAGTTCGGGGCCAGCGGCAATTTCCTGCATCAGAGCCAGGGTTTCCGGCGCTATGCTGAAGCCCTGAGGGGCAAAGCGGGCGGCAAAACGGGCCACCCTGAGTACCCGCAGCGGGTCTTCAACGAAAGCGGGGGAGACATGCCTCAGCACCCGGGCCTCGATATCCTTTTGGCCACCGTAGGGGTCGTGCAGCTCGCCATCCTCACTTTGGGCTATGGCGTTAATGGTCAAGTCCCGCCGCAGCAGATCCTCTTCCAGGGTGACATCGGGCGCCGCATAGCAGGAGAAACCGCCATAACCCAGGCCTGTCTTGCGCTCGGTTCTGGCCAGGGCGTACTCCTCCTGGGTTTTGGGGTGCAGAAACACGGGAAAATCCTTGCCCACCTGTCGATATCCCAGTGAGGCCATCTGCTCCGGGGTTGCGCCTACCACCAGATGATCCCTGTCCTTGACGGGTAAGCCCAATAGTTTGTCACGCACTGCGCCACCAACCAGATAAATCTGCACGCTTGTGGATTCCTTATAATCGACTGCTTTGGTAATGGCCTCAGGATAACATGAGACCCGGCCGTGGGGGACTTTCCCGTGCATCACATAAATGGCGGCCGGGGTTTTACAATTTATGGCCTTGCCTTAAACTGGGCTGTCTCTATCAAAGAAGGATGGCAGTGCCTATGTACAAGGCCTTTTATGGACTGAACGATAACCCGTTTTCTATCGCGCCCAATCCCAGTTATCTGTTTCTCAGTGACAGGCACAGGGAGGCGTTGGCGCATTTGACCTATGGCCTGGGGGAGACGGGGGGCTTTGTGCTGCTGACAGGTGAAGTCGGTACCGGGAAAACCACGGTTTCCCGCTGCCTGCTGCGGCAACTGCCGGAAAATACCGATACCGCCTTTATCCTCAATCCATCTCTGACCGAGCTTGAACTGCTGGCTACCCTCTGTGATGAGTTGAAAATTCCCTATGGTGAGGGGCCCACCCTCAAACAGCTGACCGATCATATCAGTGGTTTTCTGTTGGCTAACCACCAGGCCGGGCGCAACACTGTGCTGATCATCGATGAGGCCCAGCATCTGCGGGCCGAAGTGCTTGAGCAACTGCGCCTGCTTACCAACCTGGAGACAGATACCCGTAAACTGCTGCAGGTGATCCTCATAGGTCAGCCCGAGCTGCAGCAACTGCTCAAGCGCCAGGAACTGCGGCAGTTGGCGCAGCGAATCACTGCCCGTTACCATCTGTTGCCGCTCACCGAAGAGGAGGTGGGCTTCTATGTGCAGCACAGGTTGCAGGTGGCCGGGCGCAGCGAGCCCTTGTTCAACCGCGGCGCGATTCGGGCGCTGCATAAATTCAGTGGTGGTATTCCAAGGCTTATCAACCTCTTGTGTGAGCGGGCCTTGATGGCGGGTTATGGTCAGTCTCGAACCCCTATCGATGCCAAAATGGTGGCCACTGCCGCCGAAGAGGTGCTGGGAGAGAAAATCAAACAGCGTAATTATTGGTTGCCGGCTTCTGCTGCCGCCATGCTGCTTTTGGCATTTGCCGGTGGTTACTATTTCCTGGCACAGCCGGAACAGGCTGTGGCCCAAGATCAGTCCGGACGCCAACTTCATTCAGTGACAGATGCCAAGCAGACTCGGGTTGCAGGCAATCAAGCTGCTGTTAACCATCTTTCTGTCAATCAAGCTGCTGCGGACAAGCCCGCAGTCAATCGGGCGCAGCGGATCTTGACGCAGGCCATAGATCAGAGCCGCAATATAGATACCGCCTTTGCGGCCCTGTTTGCCCTTTGGGACAAGGTGCCATATTCAGGCATCAGTGCCTGTCAGGCCGCCGAACAGCAGGGGCTTGCCTGCTATCAGCAGCAGGGCAATCTCAACTCCTTACTGCGGCTCAACTATCCGGCTGTGGTCTATCTGGAGGATGAACAACAGCAGCCTTTCTATGGCACTCTGGTGACCAAAGATGGTGAGCAGTTGTTGCTGCAACTCAATGAACAACAACTCTGGGTCAGCGTCGATTGGTTCAACCGTCATTTCAGCGGTACTTTTGAAATCATCTGGGATGCCCCCAAGGATCCGCTCAAGGCGATAGGCCCAAGTGCCGGTTTGGCCCAGGTGCAGTGGCTGGAAAATACCCTGGCGCAGGTGGATGAACGCCCGGCCAGGCTGATGAGTTATTTCGACAGCGAGCTGGAGCAGTCACTGCAACAGTTTCAGCGGCGCCACGGCTTGAAACCGGACGGCATTGCCGGCAGCCAGACTCTGGTTCAGCTTAATCTGTACTTGAGTCATCAAGGCCCCAGATTGCACGAAGGAGGAGCGAGCTGATGTCTATCCTCCTCGATGCCGTGACCCGGGCCAAGCAACAGGAAATGGGTGAACAACTGGATCCTGTGTTGACCCCCAGGGCGCAATATCGCCGACAATCTTCAGCAAGTAGCTATCTCAAGCCGCTGGCCGTCTTGGTGGCGGCCGTGCTGGCAGGTGGCGCCTTGGCTTGGGGCTGGCACTCGCTTGATACCAATAAAAAGCCGCTGGCTCCCGAGACATCTTCAGTTGGGGGGCAAGCCTCGCAGCAGCAAGCCAGGCAACAAGATGAGTCTCAAGGATATAAGCAACCGACTCAAGCCGCTGAGGTGGCTGAACAAGGTGCAACGGAAGTACGTTTGGCCGGTAAGGTTGCCTTGCCTATGGCCCAGCCGATACCTCAGACTCAGGCTGTTCAATCTCGGACAATCCAGTCGCAAAATACGCGGCCTCAAAATGCTCAGGCTGAGAATAGGACGACCATAAACCAAAGTTCAGTAAACCAGGGCTCAATAAACCAGAGTTCAATAAACCAAAGCGGCGAAGCTGAAATTGCAGCCCGCCAGAGTCCGGCTTCGGTTAATGCACAGTCGACTGGCAGTGATTTATTGGCCGCCAGTGTGGCTGAAGCGGCTAAAGAGCTGCAGTTTGCGCAACTCCAGGCTGATGGCTCAGCAACTGTAAATCAGGCGCAGGAGATGCCGGCGGCTGACGATGAGCCGATTATCCTGGGAGCCAACCCCAATCGCCGTGGGCTTGAGGTGCTCGAGTCTCTCAAGCGCCAGGTTAATGAAGCGGCCGAGGATGTGGGGCTATCCAGTGCCGAGAGTCGCCGCCAGGATGAGTTGGTGGCTCAGTTTCAGGCGGCGCTTGCCGATGTGGAGCACCGGCACTCGGCGGAAAAACCCGTATCGCCTCCCGAATTGGATCCCATTCCCAAGGCTGAGGAAGAGGTGCCTCCTTACGGCGGCTTGCCGGCCGGGCTGCAATTGCAGGTACCTGAGTTTGAGATCAGTGCTCACGTATACGCCTCAGAACCTTCCAAGCGTTGGCTGAATGTGGAGGGTGCCGAACTGCAGGAGGGGGACAGCATCAAGGGTCAACTGAAGATCGTTGAGATACGTCCAAGGGATGTGGTGCTGGAAATTCAAGGGCAGAAGTTCCGGGTGCCGGCCATCTAAGTCGACCCAAAACGGCTGGAACCAAGCATAAAAAAGCGCCATTAAGGCGCTTTTTTATCTTAGGGAAGGTGCGAATAAGTCCTCGCGGCACTCTGGCTTACACAGCAATTGGCGTTCAAGGCATCTGACTGAAGGCATGCCGGGGCCTGTCAAAGTCGGATAACGCAGAGAGCCGGTTGCTGTGCAAGCCCCGAAGGGCGTGGCTTACAGGCCTGCCTGCTTTGTTGTGCTTCTTACAAAGGACTGAGGCCATTTGCTGCGAACCACGCCTTGCATCCAGGCCTGTAAGCCGACGCAGAGCACGCATGGGACCTGTTCGCACCTTCCTTAGAGCTCAAGCTCCGTAGAAGTAGTTCCCCAGCAACAGTGTCAGGGCGTAGCCAACAGAGTAGCACAGCAACAGCGCCGGAACATACTTGAGGTAAGAGACAAAGGTCAGCTCTTTGACCTTGCTCATGGCGATGATCCCGGCCGCCGAACCTATCACCAGCAGAGAGCCACCCACACCTACTGCATAGGTCAGGCCCAGCCACTCAGGCGTGGTCAGTTCAGGTGCGGCTTTCAAAAGCGCCGCGGTCAGTGGCACGTTATCCAATATGGCCGATCCCATACCAGTGACAAAGTTGGAAATGTTGGGGTCGTGACGGGCGTAGACCTGGGCCAGAAGATCCAGCGTGCCTATCTCTTTGAGCATACCCACCAACAAGAGGATCCCGAGGAAGAACAGCAGGGTGTCGTATTCCACTTGGCGGATATATTCGAGGATCTGCAGTTCTTCTTTGTCGTTGCGGGCGGTGTGGCCCACCAGGAACATGATTGATAACCCGGTGAGGAAGGTTAGCACGGGGGGAATGGCAAACAGAATGTTCAGTGCCATGGTCATCAATATGGTGGTGAAGAAGATGATGGCGATAAGCACATCCACTGTCTCGTAACTTTGACGAATAGGTGTGGTGGACACCTCGCCCTTGGCATTGAGGGAGAAGAGTATTGCCAACAACATCACGCTGAACGCCGCCGGCAGCACCAACATCAACAGCTCTGACATATGCACATGGCCGCCGAGGAAGATCATCAGGGTAGTGACGTCACCCGTTATCAGAGAAACCCCCCCTGAGTTGACGGCAAAGATAATCAATACCGCCATCCGGCGACGCATCTGTTTGTCGAGCTTGAAGGTGGTCAGCAGCCCAAGAGAGACCAAGGTGGCGGTGACGTTGTCACAGATGGCCGACAATACCAGAGAAAACAGCGCAACCTGCAGCATCAGCATCCGGGTGCTGACCCGCTGCGGAAACAGCTTCTGCACTATTATCTGGATCATGCCCTTGGCGTTGAGATAGGCCACAAAGGTCATGGTCGACATCAAAAACAGCCAGAGCGTCGCGATTTCCAGCAGGTTTTCATTGAGTTGATGCTCTACCAGCTTTTCATGGCCGGGGTCGCCGGCAGACATGAACAGAGCTATCCAAGAGATACAACCGAAAAACAGAGTCGTTTTGGCTTTGTTGAGGTGAGTCACCTCTTCAAAAATGATACTCAGCAGTGCCAACACCGCCAGTATGATAAGAAAGGTATAGAGCATAAATGCAATTCCAACTGCTGATTTTATGTTCGTCTGCCCTGGGGGAAGTGGGCAGTTTTTGTGTCGGCCATCAAGGTTCAATTAATCGAGCTGTGATAGCGCGTGCGGATCAGACCACACTGACATGGATAACGCAACTGTTAACTGGAACACATTTTCTTAGACTTTGTGATAAGTGTCCGTCGACTTTCGGGTCGAGCCAGTTATTTGGTCTGTTTGTTTTTTGTATCTTGGTGTTTTGTACTGATTGGATCTGTTTGGCAGCGAAAGGCGACAGTCTACACTCGGGTCAATGGCAAGTTGGCTTGACAGCTATGGCTCAGCCTAAATGGGTTCGTGAACAAAGTGCCGAGTGGAAACTTTGTGGAAGGGGAATTGAGCAACCAGAATTTGAGCTGGACGCCAGAGAAATCTACCCGGTGAGAGTGGGCATAAAAAACGGGGCCGTATAGGCCCCGTTTTCAATCCATCTGCGGATTACTTCATGCGTGCCAGAACACGATCGGCTGCATCCAGAGTCGCCTGCAGCTCTTGCTCGCCGTGAGCCATGGACAGGAAGCCTGCTTCAAAGGCGCTCGGTGCCAGGTAGATACCTTCGTCCAGCATGCCGTGATAGAAGGCGCGGAACTGCTCCATGTTGCACTTGGTAACCTGCTCAAAGCCGGTGATCTTCTCTTCATCGGTAAAGAAGAAACCAAACATGCCGCCAACATAGTTGATGGCCATGGGGATACCATGCTTGTCGGCTGCGGCCTTGAAGCCTTCGGCAATACGCTTGGTCTTGGCAGCCAGCTCTTCATAGAGGCCTGGTTCGGACAGGGCTTCCAGTTGAGCCAGACCTGCGGTCATGGCGATAGGGTTACCCGAAAGTGTGCCGGCCTGGTACACAGGGCCGGTCGGGGCAATATACTGCATGACTTCTTTCTTGCCACCGAAGGCACCAACCGGCATACCGCCGCCGATCACCTTACCCAGAGTGGTCAGATCCGGTGTCACGCCATAGTGGCCTTGGGCACCGCTCTTGGAGACGCGGAAGCCAGTCATCACTTCGTCGATGATCAACAGGGCGCCGAACTGATCGCAAAGTTCACGCAGTCCTTCAAGGAAACCTGCAACCGGCGGGATACAGTTCATGTTGCCGGCAACCGGCTCGAGTATGATACAGGCGATATCCTGCGGATGCTGGCTGAACAGCTCTTTGACTGAATCCAGATCGTTATAGACAGCGGTCAGGGTGTGCTTGGCGAAGTCAGCAGGGATCCCTGGGGAGCTGGGTTGACCCAGAGTCAGGGCACCTGAGCCGGCCTTAACCAGCAAACAGTCGGCATGGCCGTGGTAGCAGCCTTCGAACTTGAGGATCTTGTCTCTGTTGGTGTAACCCCGAGCCAGGCGTATGGCGCTCATGGTGGCTTCCGTACCAGAGCTCACCATGCGTACCTGTTCTATGGAAGGCACCATCTCAATGACTTTTTCTGCCATCTGCACTTCCAGCTCGGTAGGTGCACCGAAAGACAGACCGTTCTCCACCGCCTTGAGAACCGCTTCGCGGATCTTGGGATGGTTGTGACCCAGGATCATAGGCCCCCAGGAACCGACATAGTCGATATAGGCTTTGCCGTCGGCATCATAGATATAGGCACCGTCGGCCTTTTCGATGAAGCGGGGAGAGCCGCCTACACCGTTGAAGGCACGTACTGGCGAGTTCACACCGCCGGGGATGGTTTTCTTGGCCTGTTCAAACAGGTCTTCAGAACGGGTCATGTTTAATCCTTAAAGTCAGTGGCCGCTCTTTAGCGATCGGCCTTGCGTGAATACCAGTTAACCGGACACTCGTATTTTTCCAACTGATTGTCCACCCCGAGTGTCAGGGCAAACAGTGCCATGCGGATCAACAAGCCATTGTCGGCCTGACGGAAGATAGCCAGGTTGGGATGGTTGTTAAGATCATTGTCCAGCTCATTGGCCTGCAGCCTGGAGTCCCGAGGCAATGGATGCATGATCACTGTATTGGACTTACAATTTTTGGTGTATATGGCGCTGTTCAAACGGAACTTGCCACGATACTTATCGGCTTCCTCCTGCGAGGGGAAGCGCTCTTCCTGAATGCGCGTCAGATAGAGTATATCAGCCTGATCTAAATTGCCTTCCAGTTGGTCTGTTATTGTGATCTTATGCCCGGCATTTTCAATGTCGGCGATCACATAGTCAGGCATTGCCAGCTCGGCAGGGGAGATCAGGGTGAAGCTGATGTTCTTGTACATACACAGAAGACGCGACAGCGAGTGCACAGTGCGGCCGTATTTGAGATCGCCCACCATGGCGATATGCATGCCGTCTATGCCTAAGCCTTTGCTGTGCAGCTCTTTCTGTATGGTGAACAGATCCAGCAGTGCCTGGGTAGGATGTTCGTTGGCGCCATCGCCGCCGTTAATCACAGGCACCCGGCTGCCTTCGGCAAATTCGCGTACCGAGTAGGACTCGGGGTGGCGCATGGCAATCACGTCCGAGTAGCTGGATAACACCCTGGCGGTATCGTAGAGGGACTCTCCCTTGGACAGCGACGAGGAAGCCATGCCGACCGTTTCAGCAACCCGGCCGCCAAGCAGGTTGAAGGCGCAGCCGAAGCTGACCCGGGTGCGGGTGCTGGGTTCAAAAAACAGATTGCCGAGAATAGCACCATCCAGCACCTTGGTACGCTTTTCGCGCAGTGCGTATGGGGTCATCTTTTGGGCTACGGTGAAAATGGTTTGGATGGCGTCCAGATCTAACTGGTTTACGGAGAGGATATGTGATCCCTGGAACTGGTTCATCAGCCTTGGTTTCCAATGCAATTGGGTACTGACACTGAGGTCTGGACCCATGGGTTATGTAGGGTTTGGCTGAGGCGCAACTATAACAGAAGGTGACGGCTATGAAAATGACCCATGATTGAAATTACACTTCTCCGGCACGGATTTCCTGCTGCAGGTTAGACCAACTGATCACCCCGACGATATTCTCCGGTGTATCCTGATAGATATAGACTTCACCGGCACGTTTCGGCGCCAGAATTTCGTACACCTCGTTGAGGGTGGCCGAGTCGGGTAGCCCCTGGATCCTGTGCTGGGTCAGGCTGGTGTCAGTGTCAAACGAAGGCATCTGCAGATCCAGCATGGCAATCTGCCCTTCGGCATCTCTGACAAGCACGGGCCTGCCCTGGGCGCGTTTCATCACCTCCAGCAACAGCTCGTCATTGTTGTTGACTATCACTATGCGCCTGTCCATCAGGGCGCGTACCCCGAGTTTCTGCAATCCCAGGTTAACCGGGGCCACCTTGTAACCCAGGCCCATGATGTCCAACTGACGAAAGAATATGGATTTGGCATTCAGCCCCTGATAGGCGATGAGGTAGGCGGGCACGGCCACTATCATTCCGGGCAGTATGATGGAGGCATCGTTGGTCATCTCCAGTAGTGCCACCAGGGCGGCGAGCGGTGCACTGAGGCAAACTCCCATCATGGCGGTCATGCCGATGACGGTATAGAGCCCTGCATAGGGGGCCACCGAGGGAAACAGCAACGCGGTCGCCTGAGCCAGAATGGCGCCGCCCAAGGCGCCTATGCCGTAGAGTGGACCTATGATGCCACCCGGGATCCCAAGGCCGATGGCGGCAATGGTAGCAACAATCTTGGCCAGCAATACCGCCAGCAAAAACCAGATGGCCGGGTTGTCGCTGACCGCAAGCCCTATGGCCATTTCACCGCTGCCCAGCGCCTGAGGCAGCACCAGTCCTATCAGAGTGGTGATAACACCCGCCAACAACAGGCGGACAATCAAGGGCCAGTGTTGGCCGCGCTCGGTCACCTGAATAAGGCTGTGATTGAATAGAGCCGCGGCGACCCCCAGCACTATACCGCCGAGGGCCAGCAGCGGGTACTGATCCAGTGGAATATGGCTGACCTTAATGGCGTCAAACTCGTGGATATTACCGAACGCCACCTGGCTGGATACGGCGCCGCAGATGGCCGACAGCATGATGGGGAAGAAGTACTGCACCTTGTATTCCCTGAGCACCACTTCGAGGACAAACACCACGGCGGCCAGGGGCGCGTTGAAGGTGGCGGCTATCCCGGCGGCTATGCCACTGGCACACATGATGCGCACACTGTTGTCCGGCAGCTTGAATTTTTCCGCCAATACCGAGGCGGTGACCGCCCCCAGATGAATGGCCGGGCCTTCACGACCAACCGAGAAGTTACTCGCCAGCGCAAACAGCGCCTGAAAAAACTGCCCCGGTGCCGACTGCAGCGGGATCTTGCCATAATGCAGTTTCACCCTGTGCAGCACATAGGCTATACCCATCCGCTTGTAGCGTTTGGAGCCAAACCTGGCTACCAGCCAGATCAAAAAAGCCCCAAAAAGTGGTAACAGGACTCGCCAGTCACCGATTGAGCCCGTAAAATCCCATTCCTGTGTTTGGGTAAAATGATTGGCCCATTGCAGCAGCAGGCGAAACAGTATGATGACAGCCGAGGCCATCAGCGCAAACAACAGGGCCAGCAGACACAGTTGAATACTGATCCTCGTTTGGGACAGCTTGTCTCTCATCTGGTGGCGCAGATACTTTCGCGCCTCAAGTTTGAACTTTCTGAATCTTGCCTGCACTGCTGCTTTCCGAAGCCTGATGTGAAATCTTAGTACCTAAGATGGAAATTTTTATATAAGGGGCTGTTAGTTAATGGCAAATTATCATCGCTGGCTCGATCGCCTGCAAGTGATGGAGCGAAATATTCGTCCATCCAGTCTGTATTTGTTGCTCTTGGTCATGGTGGCCTTTCTGACCGGACTGCTCAGCTATCACTTTTTTATCCCGCCAGGTGAAGTCCAGCTGCAACAAAATGACGGTAAAAAGAAACGCTTGCAGGGACAACTGCAGGAACAAGCACAGCTGCTGGCGAGCCGTAATCTGGAGCTGAGCCTGGCCAAGGAGGCCAATGAGGAGATGCAGCAGCTGTTCAACAAGCAGCATAAGAAACAGAAGGAGCTGGAACGTGAGCTGGCCTTCTACCGCAGTATCATGGCGCCGGAGCATAACGCCGAAGGCGTGGCTATCCATGGTTTGGAACTGATGCCGTTGGCGGGCCCAGGGCAATACCGCCTCAAGCTGATACTGACCCAGTTGCAAAAGCGCAAACAGGCGCTCAAGGGAAGAAGTGAGATACTTCTCATTGGCATGCAAGAGGGCAAGCAAGTCGAACTGAATTTAGCTAAACTGGTGGACACCAAGTTGGCATTTAACTTCAAGTACTTTCAGGTACTGGAAGCGGAATTTACCCTGCCTGAAGGGTTCGAGTTACAGCAGATGAAGGCCAAGGTCGTCGTGCCTGCCAGCCGCTGGAGCAAAGGCGCCGAAACCGAACAAAGTTTCAGCCTGCCGGAGTTGCTGGAGGGCGAAAAAGATCCCGGCATAATACTTGAACAAAACAGTCAGGTAACAGATAATCTGCCACAGCAAACAGATGTAAGAGGTAGTAATGACTGAACAAGCTGAATCAGCTATGCCCATCCAGTTTACCGATGCGGCGGCAACCAAGGTCAAGGCCTTGCTGGAAGAAGAACAGAACAGTGCGCTGAAGCTGCGGGTCTATGTCACGGGCGGCGGCTGCTCAGGTTTTCAGTATGGCTTCACCTTTGATGAAAAAGTGAATGAAGGCGATTTCACCGTGGAAAAACAAGGGGTACAGCTGGTCGTTGATCCCATGAGCCTGCAATATCTTGTCGGCGGTGAAGTAGATTACACCTCAGGGCTGGAAGGCTCGCGTTTCTTCGTCAAAAACCCCAACGCCACCACGACCTGTGGTTGTGGCGCCAGCTTCTCGGTATAACCGAGAGCGAAAGCAGCAAAAAGCCGTCCTATTGGACGGCTTTTTTTGTGGGCGCAAGGCCGGTTACTGCATCAGGTTGAAGTTCATCTTACGCTTGAAGAAGGCTTTGACCTTAGGAGTAAAGGCTATCCACACCTGCAGCATGCAAAAGCCTATCAGAAAGCCGAAAATGGCCCAGTCCGGAGCCTTGAGTTCCATTCCGGCGATATTGAGGGTATTGGGCCCTGTGGCCACACTGTCGCCCTGATCCAGAATATAGGGCAGGAAACTCACCAGCGTGAGCTGCGCCAAGGTATAGAAGCGCAGTGCCCATAAGCCTGCCTGATGGCGCGCCAATACCGCCAACACCATGATCAGCGTCAGCAGACAAAAGACGACACCCTGACCGGCAATCAGGCCACTGACCGAGGCGGCAATATAAAGCAGCATCAGTAACAGCAGGCGTTTGGGAATGGCGTAGCTTTCAGTGGCGGCTTGGCTCATCTTACGGCGCTCCTTGTGCTCTATTAACTCATGTTCTATTGAAACATGGCGCTATTGACTCAGTGACGCGTCTTGGGCGCCAGTCGCTGCTCCAGCTCATGTGGTGGAATAACCACGCCGAGATCTTCCAGCATAGGGAAGACGGCAACATAGAGTTCGTCATCTTCCATACCTGGCACCCAGCGCTCCAGCCACTCGGCCAGGCCGATGGACAGCGGCCGACAATCCTGCCAATCATCCACGGCCCACAGGGACGCCGTCTCTTCACTGGGCCAAACCGGAATACAGTCTTCATCATCCGTGGTCAGCATCACGCAGCCGTCATTGTCCTGTAGTACCCATAGCTCTTTATGCTCTTTGACCTGCTCTACCAGAAAGTCGTAGCGGCCTTCCGGAGTCATACCGGCGAACTGGGCCTGGGTTTGTTTCTTGCTCATGGTGACATCTCATCTCGGTGGCCGCGGCACTGCGCCCGGCCAAAAATTGACGGCATGTTAACACCGCTTGCGGGCAAGAAAAAGCGCCCCGCAGGGCGCAATCGATTTTTTGACTATCCACATTTACTCGGATGGATTCTCAAAGGCGCGGTAGATGAGTCCCGCAATGATTGCACCGGCAATAGGCGCAACCCAAAACAGCCATAGCTGACTCAGTGCCCAATCACCGACAAACAGTGCCGGTCCTGTGCTGCGGGCCGGATTCACCGAGGTGTTGGACACAGGGATACTGATAAGGTGGATAAGTGTCAGCCCAAGGCCTATGGCGATGGGAGCAAAACCAGCTGGAGCCCGCTTGTCGGTGGCACCGAGAATGATCAGCAGAAAGAACAGTGTCATGACCAGTTCACAAACCAGCACGGCCGTCAGGCTGTAACCCCCGGGAGAGTGCTCGCCAAAGCCGTTGGAGGCAAAGCCGGCGCTCAGAGAGAATCCGTCCTGACCCGAGGCTATCACATAGAGAATGGCGGCGCCGACAATGGCCCCTGCCACCTGGGAGACGATATAAGGCAGTAGCTCGGCAGCAGGAAAGCGGCCGCCGGCCCAGAGTCCGAAAGAGACTGCCGGGTTGAGGTGGCAACCTGAAATGTGGCCAATGGTAAATGCCATAGTCAGCACGGTTAAACCAAAGGCGAGGGCAACCCCGACAAAGCCGATCCCCAGCTCAGGAAAGGCGGCTGCCAATACGGCGCTGCCGCAACCGCCAAGAACCAACCAGAGGGTGCCGAGAAATTCGGCGAGCATTTTTTGTGTCATCTTCATTGTTGCATCCTGTGCAGTGATGTGTTTCCCACAAATTCGCGGGTATTCAGGATAGCTCCCGAATACCTGCGCAGTATAGCCAGATGAACACTAGTTCAATGTGAGCTGAAGCGCCAATTTGTGTCAGAAAAATCAGCTGCTTGGAGGACGCGAAGGTTAAGGTTAACAGGCTGAAAAATTCGCTGTTGCCCAGGTTGGTTTGGGGTAAACAAGGCTGATGTTTAACGTCAAGGTGCTGTTGTTACAGCACCTTGTATCGAAAGGAGTCAGGCTGCGGGGAAGCGGGCGCCGAGTACGGCTTCGCGGCTGGCACCTGTTACCGCCGGCAGATTGGCCGGCAACCCCTGATGGTGGCGCAGCGCCAACCAGGCAAACGCTATGCCTTCCACCCATTTGGGATCGATACCCAGCACAGAGGTGGTGGCTATGCTGTGGTTGGGCAACTGGGCTCCGAGGCGTTTCATCAACGCGCCATTGAGTGCACCGCCGCCACAGACGTAGATTTCGCCATCCGGGCTCAACTTGGCTATGTCCCTGGCAATGCTATGGCAGGTGAGGTCCAGGAGTGTCGATTGAATATCCTCTTCCGGCAGATGGCTGAACAGTGCCAGTTGTTGATCCAACCAGGCGTTGTTGAACAGCTCTCTGCCCGTGCTCTTGGGGTAATCCAGCGAGAAATAGGGGTGTGATAACAGTTGTGCCAGAAATTCCGCCGAGCTGTTGCCGCTTTCGGCCCACTGACCGTCTTCATCGAACGGCAGTTGTCTTATCTGCTGGCTCCAGGCGTCTATCAGGGTGTTTCCCGGGCCAGTATCAAAGCCAAGGATCTCACGGTTATCAGCAGGCAGGAAAGTGATATTGGCTATGCCGCCAATATTGAGGATGATGCGGTTGGTGCCAGGGCTTGAAAATATCTGCTGGTGGAATGCCGGCACCAGCGGCGCGCCTTGGCCGCCGAGGGCGATATCCTTGCGGCGAAAATCGGCGATAACATCTATGCCGGTTTCGGCGGCGATTGTGTTGGGATCGCCAATCTGCAAGGTAAAACCCACTTCCAGATTGGGCATATGCCGCACTGTCTGACCATGACTGCCGATGGCACAGACCTGTTCCTTACTTACCCCTGTGTTGGCGAGCAGTTGCTTGACCGCACTGGCAAACACCTTACCTACTGTGCGATCCAGCCGTCCCAAACGATTGATTTCATCAGTATCCGGTTGGCAGAGACGTTGCAAGCCCTTGAACAGATGGGTGGGTAACGGCTCTGTATGTTGGCCAAGCAGTTTGGGTTGGCCACTGCTGAAGTCCACCAACACGGCGTCAACGCCGTCCATGCTGGTGCCGGACATCAGCCCAATAAAGTATCCAGAATTCATCTATGCTGTCCCTGTTATTGCATCGCAACCTGAACTTGTTTGTTGCGCAGCAGAGTGGCCATCAATTGGCTACTGAGTTGTTGGAAGGCGACACGTTCGCTCTTGGCAATAGCTTCAGCCTTGGGGAGATCCACAGTACGTGGATTTCTGTGTACACCGTTGACGATAAACTCATAGTGCAGATGTGCGCCTGTTACCCGACCTGTACGGCCTAGGGTACCTATGATCTGTCCCTGTTTGACGCTTTCACCCTGGTTAACCTTACGCTTGTTGAGGTGCAGGTATTTGGTGGTATAGGTTTCGTTGTGTTTGATAAACACATAGTTACCGTTGTATTGATTGTAGCCGGCTTTGACCACCCGGCCGCTGCCGGCGGCTTTGATGGGAGTGCCTATGGCGGCAACATAATCTACCCCGCGATGGGCCTTCACCTGACCGGTAACAGGATGCAGACGGCGGGGGTTGAAGTTGGAACTCACATACTTGAAGTCAACCGGTGAGCGCAGAAACGCCTTGCGCATGCTGCGGCCTTCCTCTGAGTAGTAGTTACCGTCTTTGTATCTTACCGCAGTGTAACGCTCGCCCTGGTTGATAAATTCGGCGGCCAATATGTTGCCGTTACGCAGAAACTCGCCGTCGGCATATTCTTCTTCATACATGAGGGCAAAGCTGTCACCTTCGCGGATATCCAGGGCAAAGTCGACATCCCAGCCGAATATGGTGGCCAGTTGCATAATCTGCGCCGGCGTCAGTCCGGCTTCGACACCGGCATTCCAGAAGTTGCTCTTGATATTGGCGCGGGCGAATTTATCCCGGGTCTCAACGGTTTTTACCGCCAGTTCTTCTTCATAACTCTTGCCCTGTTTGCGGACTATCAGGGTGGATACGGCATCGAGGCGGTATCTCAGCTCCTGCAGCTCGCCATCGGCGTTTTTGCCTATGGCGACTTCGTCACCTGGCATTATCTTCAGCAGGTTTTTCTTTGCCAGTGGCAGTTGGGTAATGTCGTGAACTTCTCTGGCGGTAAGTGAGGCGCGGCTGAAGAGTGCCGCCAGGGTGTCGCCGCTTTTAATCTCGAAGTGTTCCAGCTCGGCAATGGCCGGACTGGTTTGTTCGGGAACCTCAAGCGCGGCTTCTGCCTGTTGATTGAGTTTCTCTGTCAGCGCCTCGGCGGCGGCTTCTGAATCCGGATGTTGCCCGCTTTCAACCACTTGCTGGGCTGTAGGTGAGGTGGGGGTACGAAAGGCCAGTGGCACTTGGTAGCGTACCTGGGTTTGCGGGCCGGCGCTGTTTTTCGATGCCTCGGCTTCGTCAGAGGGAAGCAACAGGGTTATCAAGGTAATGGTGGTTAAAATACTGAGCAGGATTTGATGCTTTCTGGGCAGCAGTCTGAAGAGAGTAATAAGCTTTGCCATCGACCCCGATACCAATTTCTTAATTCTTGGGCATATTGCCTTAGTGTACACACTTTCATTTAGGCTGGCTAACAAGTAACATAAGTCTCTTTGAATTTGAAGAGCCTTGGGAGTTGTTGGCGAGATGGCTGATTTAGCACAAATAATGGCGGAAATTAAACGTGGTACCGACGAGATTTTGCTCGAAGCGGATCTGCTGGAAAAGCTGAAAGAAGGTCGACCATTGAAAATCAAGTTGGGTGCTGACCCGACTGCGCCGGACATTCACCTTGGCCATACCGTAATTCTCAACAAACTCAGACTGTTCCAGGACCTGGGACACGAGGTTATCTTCCTCATCGGTGACTTTACCGGTATGGTCGGCGACCCGAGTGGCAAGAACAGCACTCGCCCGCCACTGACCCGTGAGCAGGTGCTGGCCAACGCCGAGACCTACAAGGAACAGGTGTTCAAGATTCTGGATCCTGCCAAGACCAGGATTGAGTTCAACTCCAGCTGGTTGGAAGATCTCGGCGCTGCCGGCATGATCCGTCTGGCCTCCCGTCAGACAGTAGCCCGTATGATGGAGCGCGACGACTTCAAGAAGCGTTATGCCTCGGGTCAATCGATTGCTATCCATGAGTTCATGTACCCATTGCTGCAGGGGTATGACTCAGTGGCGCTGAATGCCGATGTCGAACTGGGCGGTACAGATCAGAAGTTCAACCTGCTGATGGGCCGTGAGTTGCAGAAAGCCGAGGGCATGAAGCCACAGGCGGTGATCATGATGCCACTGCTGGAAGGGCTGGATGGCGTGAAGAAGATGTCCAAGTCTGCCGGCAACTATATAGGTGTCAGCGAAGCTCCGGATGAGATGTTCGGTAAGATAATGTCTATCTCAGATGAGTTGATGTGGCGTTACCTGGAGCTGCTGTCTTTCCGTCCACTGACTGAAATCGAGCAGTTCAAGGCCGATGTCGAAGCCGGTGCCAACCCAAGGGATATCAAGATAGCCCTGGCGAAAGAGATTATCGGTCGCTTCCACAGTGAAGAAGCTGCCGAGGCTGCCCATCAAGCCTTTATCAATCGTTTCCAAAAGGGCGCCATGCCGGACGATATTCCCGAGCTGACTCTGGAAGCCGGTGAAGGACTGGCGATTGCCAATCTGTTGAAAGAGGCGGGTCTGGTTGGTTCAACCTCCGATGCCATGCGAATGATCAAACAAGGTGCGGTGAAGATGGATGGTGACAAGCTTGAAGACAGCAAGCTGGTACTGAACGCCGGCACATGCGCGGTATTCCAGGTCGGCAAGCGTAAGTTTGCCAAGGTAACACTGGCCTGAGCCCAAAGTACTTCAATTTAGTACTTCAATCTAAGCGCTTGTTTTAGCCCTTAAAATATCAAACCCGGCACTGCCGGGTTTTTTCTTGCCTGTATCAGGCTCAGTGTTTGTGAGGCGGGCTGCAGTTGTCGGTACCAAAGTAGACCTTGTTCTGGCAGCGCCAACTGAGCACGGCTTTTTCCACTGACCAGTCGCCGGCATTGTTATCGAGCGCCAGAATAAGCAGCATCTGAGGATGCCCTTCCTGGGTGCTGACATTGTAGGTCAGGGTCTTGCCGTGAGAGTGACTGATGCGAACGAACTTAAAGGCCGAGCCTGAGTATTGGCGGCTGATCCCTTCAGGATCTTGACTCCAGGGAGCCTGTTGATGTTGCGCCTGCAACAGCTTTTGATTGAAACGATTTACAGGTTGTGCAGCGTAGGAAACCACCAGAGGTGGTTCAAACTTTTCTTCGGCATTGAATGCTGCCTGGGCCTGAGTCATCAAAGGGAAACACAGGAGCAGGGCAGCCAGTACGGATAAGCGACTCATCTTTACCTCTCGGATCAGAGTGAACCCTGATCTCGCTGTTGGCACTCAGAGGGTTGGACAGTAAAAAACAGGCCGGGTTCCCGGCAAGGATTATTGAGCCGAGAGTTGGTCCGCCATGGTCTGATAGTCCATCAGATCCATATGTTCTTTAACCCTGTGATTAAGGGTATCCAGCTTTAGCGTGGTCACTCCGGGAATGGCGATGTCTATGATTTTGCCCGGTTTGCCGAATTGCTCTCCCGGACCCTTGTAGTGATAGTTGCCTATCATCACCACCAGAGAGCCAGAGTTGAACATGTGCTCTATGTTGAATTGATACTCGAGCACGCCGCGGTGGGCCCGCTCCAGAAACTCTATGATATGCCTGCCACCCGTGTATTTGCGATCCGCGGTTTTGTCGTTGAAGACACTGTCGCGATTGTAAAAGGTTGCCAGCTCATCATAGTCGTGGGTGGTCAGGGCATGGATATAGCGCACGGCCATCTGCTGCTCCGGCGGCATATCGCCGCTGTTGGCCAGCAATGGTGAGCTTAACAATGCCAGGATCAACCCCAAATAACGCACAATCATTCTCTCTTGGTCTTCAAGTCAAACGCAGGTAACGACAGGTGCCAACGTATGGCGGCCAGACGCATTATCAAGGCTGTGATAAAAGCCAGCATCAGCGCCGCCTCGGCTTCGAGTTTCAGCTGCAGGCTGCAGGTGTACACCAGACCGCCCAGAATAGATGCAGTGGCGTAGATTTCGGTACGCAGCACCATGGGGATCCGGCGGCAAAGCAGATCCCGAATAATGCCTCCTCCCACTCCGGTGATCAAGCCCATGACGACGGCTATCATACCGCCGTATTCCATTGTCAGAGCCTTCTGGGCGCCGATAACGGTAAAGAGTGCCAGGCCGACTGCATCGGCTATGGTCAGGCTCGATGGGGGCAAACGCCAGGGCCGGCGTACCAGAATCAAGGTCAACACCACGGTCAGCAGTATCACGTAGAGATAGTTGTGGTCATGAAGCCAGAATACCGGAGCGCCCAGAATCGTGTCTCTGAGGGTGCCGCCGCCGATGGCGGTGACCGCTGCCAGCACCAAAACGCCGAATGGATCCATCCTGTGCCGGCCAGCAGCCAGAGCGCCGGAAAGGGCGAATACGGCGGTACCAAACAGATCCAGGCTATAGACCCACAGCGTCATTAGCTCATCTCTTTGAGATGAATGTTGAGGGCATCAACCGAGATACGGATTTCAATCACCGACAGGATCAATGAATACAGCAGCAACAGCAAACTGGCGCCGAAAATCACCGAGCCTGTGGTATTGAAGCCAAGATAGATAAAAATCATACACAGCACGCACAGGGCGAAGCTGGTGACGCCGGCCTCCTGCATGCGGCGGATGATAACGATGCGGCGGCGCAGGTTTTTCAGCTGTTCGGCCGCAACGGGTTTATCACCGCCACTCAGGGTACGGATCAAGGCGGCCAGCGAGAAAAATCTGTTGGTATAGGCCAGCAGTAGCAGGGAAATAGCCGGAAACAGCAGTGCCGGGGTCGTCAAAGAGATATGCATATTGTCCAGCAAGGCGGTTTTCTCAGTGGCAAGCGGGGAATGAAGGCATTATAAGGAGAAAATGAATAATTTAAAGCGTTTGTGAATAACGTAACAAAACCCAAATCAGAGGTAACAATACGACGAAAGCAAACCAGATGGCGAAGGTGCGAAATGTCAGTGAAATCGCCTTGGGAATGGTCTTGTGATCCGGCACTGGGCCCGGGCCCACTTTCTCCACCTGAACCTTGATGCCGGAATATTTTTGTGGTCCGCCAAGCTCTGTCATCAATACATACGCCGCCATGGTTGCCACCTGGAAGTTAAAGCCGATGGGAAAGCGGCTGTGAGGTGTTTGCCAAATCAGTTTCAGTGCCTGGGGGCCGCCCTGAATCGCCAGGGTAAAACGCCACAGCTGCGCCGGGATATACAGCAGTACCTGATTGACCAGAAACACGGGCCGACCGAAGAAACGGTATTGTGGATCCAGACACCACCAGCTTTGCTCCAGCTGTTTTAACATTCTCACCAGCAGCACCATGGGCGCGCCGGCGAGGCAGAAGAAAAATACCACAGTAACAGTGCCATGAATGGGAGTAGTCACCAGCTTTTCTATGGTAGCCTTGGCGATGCCAGCCTCGGATAGTTCGGCAGTGTCGCGGGCGACCCAGGGGGAGAGCAACTCTCTGGCGGCCGGTTTGTCTCCCCGCCTGAGGGCCTGGTATATCTCTTCGGCTTCCTGAATGAAACAGGCATCGTTGAGACATAGATAGAGGATCAAAAACTCAAAGAACCAGGGGAATGCCGCCAGTTCCAGCAGGAAGGTGATGATTAACCAAAATGGCAGCACCAGCAGCAAAATGGCCAGAGAGCCGGCAATCAGTTGCTGCCTTTCGTCTCTGTCGCCCCGTTTGACCTTGGCGGCCAGTGACTTGGCCAGGTGGCTCAACCAGGCCAGAGGTTGAAAAGCCTGGGGCAGCGGCGCCAATCGCGCCAGTAATAAGGCAAAAAACAGCACCAGAAACCCCTGAATAAGGGGCCCGTCTAAGGCCAGCAGCTGCTCGTAGAAGGGCAGGCTCATGGGCTCCGGTGCTCCTTAATTAAAGGTGATGCAGCATGCCTATGACCATCAGGGCCGAGTGGTGCCCCGCCTTGACCAGATAGGCATCAAAGTCGACCGGAGAGTCGTTGTTTGCATTATCGGACAGAGAGCGGATCACCACAAAGGGCACGCCGAACTGATGACACACCTGAGCAATGGCCGCGCCTTCCATTTCACAGGCGGCCATGGTGGGGAAATGCTTTAGCATGACGGCGGTGCGCTCGGGATCGCAAATAAAGCTGTCACCTGTGCAGATAAGGCCTTCAATGGCTTTGACCTCTCCTAAACCTGCGATAGCCTGTTTGGCCGCCAGCATCAGTTTGTGATCAGGAATAAAGGCTGCGGGTTGCTGCGCCATCTGACCCATCTCATAGCCAAAGGCGGTGACATCGACATCGTGGTAGCGGACTTCATCGGAAATGACTATGTCACCTATCTGCAGCGCATCGACAAATCCACCGGCCGAGCCGGTATTGATGACCGCATCCGGGGCGAACTTTTCAATCAACAGACTGGTCGCTATGCTGGCGGCAACCTTGCCTATGCCGGAGCGGGTAACTATGACTTCTTTGCCAACCAGAGTGCCGCTGACAAATTCAATGCCGGCAACCTTGCTGTGCTGCGGGTTTTCCAAAGAGGCAATCAGGTGAGCAACTTCCGGCTCCATGGCGCCGATAATACCGATTTTCATGGCTTAACCTTCTTTAAATGTCTTGAGTGAGCCTGAGGGCGGCTTAATATAGCACAAGCCAAGGATGGTGCGAATAAGTCAGCCGGTGACAGCCTGGTCGCTGAAGTCAGGTTGCGTGCAATAAACGGCTTTGGCTGCGCTATTCCCGGAGTGTAGAACAGGTGAAAAAAAGCGCACCCGGGAGGTGGGTTCCCGGATGCGCTCAAAGTGTTGAGTTGTCAGCTGAGGAAGTTGAGTATCCCAAGCGCCGCATCACGTCCTTCGGCGATGGCGGTGACCACCAGATCTGAACCCCTGACCATGTCACCACCGGCAAACACTTTAGGATTGCTGGTTTGGAACGGATTGGCCGCTTCTTTCTCGGCTTTTACCCGGCCCCATTGATCCAGGGCGATATCAAACTCGGCAAACCAGGGCGCCGGGCTGGGTTGGAAACCGAAGGCTACAATCACGGCGTCGGCGTCCAGCAGCTGGTCGCTGCCCGGGATGGGCTCAGGACGCCGACGACCACTGGCATCGGCGTTGCCTAGCGCGGTTTCAACAAATTCGACTCCCTTGACCTTGCCATCGTCTGTAGCAATCGCCACCGGCTGGCGATTGAACAGGAACTCGACCCCTTCTTCGCGGGCATTTTGCACCTCACGGCGCGAACCCGGCATATTCTCCTCGTCGCGGCGATAGGCACAGATAACCGACTCGGCGCCTTGGCGCACCGCCGTGCGCACACAGTCCATGGCGGTATCACCGCCGCCGAGTACTACCACCTTCTTGCCCTTGAGGTCGATATAGGGCTGCGCCGGATCGGCTTGCCCCATTAACTCACGGGTGTTGGCAATCAGGTAGGGCAGGGCCTGAATAACCCCTTCGGCCTCTTCACCGGGCAGGCCCGCCTGCATGGCGTTATAGGTACCCATGCCGAGGAACACGGCATCGAAGTTGGCCAGCAACTCGGCAAAGGGAATATCCTGGCCGACTGTGACGCCGAGGCGGAACTCTATCCCCATGTCTTCCATCACGCTGCGGCGGGTCGCCATCACTGACTTGTCGAGCTTAAAGGCGGGAATACCATAGGTTAGCAGGCCGCCTATCTGAGGGTATTTGTCAAAGACCACCGCCTTGACTCCGTTGCGGGCCAGGATATCGGCGCAGCCAAGACCGGCCGGCCCCGCGCCTATGATCGCGACCCGCTCGCTTCTGGGCGTCACTTGGCTCATGTCCGGGCGCCAGCCCTGGGCGATGGCGGTATCCGTGATGTATTTTTCCACATTGCCTATGGTGACGGCGCCGAAGTCATCATTCAGGGTACAGGCACCTTCACAGAGCCTGTCCTGCGGGCAGACTCGGCCGCAGACCTCCGGCAGGGTATTGGTTTCATGCACCAGGTCTGCCGCTTCCAGGATACGTCCTTGTTTGGCCAGCTTGAGCCAGTTGGGGATGTAGTTGTGCAGCGGGCACTTCCACTCGCAGTAAGGGTTACCACAGTCCAGGCAGCGGTCGGCCTGCTGGTCGACCTGCGCCTGGGCAAAGGGTTGGTAAATCTCAATAAACTCTGTCTTGCGGCGTGAGATAGCCTGCTTGCTCGGGTCGATACGACCCACTTCGATAAACTGAAAATCGTTACTCATGCTCGCTTACCCCGCTTTTACGGCCAGTTCCGGGCTCGGTTGTTCCAGTTTGAGCAGATCCGAAACCTGAATATTCTTGGGCTTGACCAGGACAAAACAATCGAGCCAGTTTTCAAACTCACTGAGAATGGCACTGGCGTGTTCACTGCCGGTCTCGGCCACATGCTGCTCTATCAGCCCTTTGAGGTGTTGCTGATGAATCGGCGACTCCAGCTTGAGGGTGTCGACCAGTTCGGTATTGACCCTACGGTTGAAGCGGCCGAATTGGTCGAACACATAGGCGAAACCGCCGGTCATACCGGCGCCAAAGTTGACGCCCGTGGTACCCAGCACCACCACTATGCCGCCTGTCATATATTCACAGCCGTTGTCACCGACCCCTTCTACTACCGCCAGCGCTCCTGAATTTCTGACCGCGAAACGCTCACCGGCTCGTCCCGCCGCAAACAGCTTGCCGCCGGTGGCACCATAGAGGCAGGTATTACCGACAATGGCGCTGCGCTCGGATTGGAAGGCGCTGCCGAGCGGCGGATAGATGGCGATCTTGCCGCCGGACATACCTTTACCCACATAGTCGTTGGCGTCGCCGCACAGTGACAGCTCGAGTCCAGGGCTGTTCCAGACCCCGAAACTCTGACCGGCGCTGCCGTTGAAGCTGAGCCTTATCGGCTTGGGACAGCCTTTTACGCCCCAGGTTGCCGCGATATGGCCCGAAAGCGCGGCGCCTACCGAGCGGTCGGTGTTATTGATGGGGAAGCAGACATCGAAACCTTCGCCCTTGGTGGCGCGCTCGGCGCACTTGGCCAGCAGTTCCTGGTTCAGGCTGCCGGGATCTGCCGGCGTATTGGTCTCTTTCCAGGTCAGACCGGTGCTTGGCAATACTTCGGGTTTGAACATAATAGGGGTAAGATCCAGTCCCTGCTGCTTGGCGGTCTGGCCTTCGATGGCCTGCAGCCAATCGCTGCGTCCTACCAATTGTTCAAACTCACTGACCCCCAGCTTGGCCATCCATTCACGAACCTCTTCGGCGACAAACTCAAAGTAAGTCATCACTCGCTCGGGCAAGCCATGATAGTGCTTGTCTCTCAAGGTCTTGTCCTGAGTGGCGACCCCGGTGGCACAGTTGTTGAGGTGGCAGATACGCAGGTATTTGCAGCCGAGCGCTATCATGGGCACAGTGCCAAAGCCGAAGCTCTCAGCACCCAGTAAGGCTGCCTTGATAACATCTGTGCCAGTCTTGAGACCACCATCCACCTGCAGGCGTATTTTATGTCGCAGACCATTGGCCACCAGAGACTGGTGAACTTCGGCAAGGCCCAACTCCCAAGGGCTGCCGGCATACTTGACCGATGTCAGCGGGCTGGCGCCTGTGCCGCCATCGTAGCCGGAAACGGTAATCATATCGGCATAGGCCTTGGCGACCCCTGTGGCTATGGTGCCAACGCCCGGCTCAGAGACTAGCTTGACCGAGATAAGCGCCCTGGGGTTTATCTGCTTGAGATCGAAGATCAGCTGCGCCAAATCCTCGATAGAGTAGATATCGTGGTGCGGCGGCGGTGAAATAAGTGTCACGCCCGGGCGGGCATGCCTGAGGCCGGCGATTTCAACACTGACCTTATGACCGGGCAGCTGACCGCCTTCACCGGGCTTGGCACCCTGGGCGACCTTGATCTGCAACACTTCGGCGTTAATCAGATAATGGGCGGTTACCCCAAAGCGGCCAGAGGCTATCTGCTTGATGGCCGAATTGCGCTCGCTGTTGAATCGGCGGGCATCTTCACCGCCTTCGCCTGAGTTTGAGCGGCCGCCGAGACGGTTCATGGCGATGGCCAGCGCTTCGTGAGCTTCCGGGCTCAGGGCGCCGATACTCATGGCGGCGCTGTCGAATCTGGGAAAGAGTGTCTTGGCCCCTTCCACATCCTTGAGCGCTATGCTCTCGCGCTGCTGTTTGATGCTCAGTAGATCCCTCAAGGTGGCGACCGGCCTTTGGTCTACCAACTCGGCAAACCGTTTATAGAGCGGGTAATCCACCTCTTTCAGAGCTTGTTGCAGGGTGTTGACCACATCCGGGTTGAAGCAGTGGTATTCGCCGCCCTCAACGTACTTGAGCAAACCGCCCTGCGGCAGCGGCACATGGGGGCGGAAGGCCGCCTGACTCAGCAGTTGCTGATCGGCTTCTATGCCATCGAAACCCACACCCTGAATACGGCTGACCACGCCGTTGAAGCATTGTTTAATGACCTCGTCGGCCAGGCCTATGGCCTCAAACTGCTGGCTGCAGCGATAGGAGGCGACTGTGCTGATCCCCATCTTGGACATGATCTTGCGCAGCCCCTTCTCAATGCCGTAGCGGAAGTTGAGCATCAGATTGACGATATCCTCGGCCTGATGGCGCTTGGCGAGTTCGGCAATGGACTCGTACACCAGATAGGGGTAAATGGCCGTAGCGCCAAAGCCCAGCAGTACCGCGAAATGGTGCGGATCCCGGGCCGAGGCCGTCTCCACTATGATGTTGGTGTCACAGCGCAGGCTCTTGTTCACCAGCATCTGCTGCACTGAACCTACCGCCATGGCGGCCGGAATGACCAGGGTATCTTTGCTGACGGCGCGATCCGAGAGCACTATCAGGGTAGTGCCGGTGCGTGCCAGGCGCTCGGCTTCATCCGTGATCCGTTTGATTGCCTGACTCAGGCCTTCGGAGGCCGGATAGTTAAGGTCAACCTTGTTGGCACGGTAATAGGTGCTGTCCAGACTCAGCAGTTGGTTGAAGTCACTGAACAGCAAGATAGGCGAATTGAACATCACCCGATAGGCGTGTCCCGTGGTTTCGTTAAACAGGTTCTGCTCGCGGCCGATACAGGTGGCCAGCGACATCACATGTTTCTCCCGCAGCGGATCGATTGGCGGGTTGGTGACCTGGGCAAACTTTTGCCGGAAATAGTCATACAGTGAGCGCTGTTTCTTCGACAGCACTGCCATCGGAGTGTCATCGCCCATGGAGCCGGTGGCTTCTTCGCCTTTGCTGGCCAGTACCCAGATCACTTGCTCAAGCTCTTCTCGGCTGTAGCCGAACAGCTTCTGGTACTGCAGCAAAGTGCCCTGGTTGAATTCACTGACGCCCTGATCCTGCGGCGACAGTTGCTCAGCCGGCACCAGAGTCTGACTATTCTTTGCCATCCACTCCTTATAGGGGTGACGACGTTTGAGGTCGTTATCGATTTCGAATGACTGATAAAGACGGCCGCTGAGGGTGTCGAGCACCAAAAGTTCACCCGGGCCGACCCGGCCTTTTTCAATCACTTCATCCGGGCCATAGTCCCAGATACCCACTTCCGAGGCCAGAGTGAGAATTCTGTCTTTGGTGATTACATAGCGTGATGGCCGCAGCCCGTTGCGATCAACCGCGCAGGCGGCGTGGCGACCGTTGGTCATGACTATCCCGGCCGGGCCATCCCAAGGCTCCATATGCATGGAGTTAAAGTCATAGAAGGCCTTGAGCTCTTCATCCATCTCGGGGTTACTCTGCCATGCAGGCGGGATAAGCAAACGCATGGCGCGGTAAAGGTCCATGCCGCCGGCCAGCAGCATCTCCAGCATATTGTCCAGTGACGATGAATCTGAGCCGGTTTCATTGACAAACGGGGCGGCCTGCTGCAAGTCAGGCAGCAGCGGTGAATTGAACTTGTAAGCCCGCGCCCGAGCCCATTGGCGGTTACCCGTGATGGTATTGATCTCGCCATTGTGGGCCAGAAAACGGAACGGCTGTGCCAGTGGCCACTTGGGTGAGGTGTTGGTCGAGAAGCGCTGGTGGAACAGGCAGATAGAGCTTTGCAGCCTAATATCGGCCAGATCCGGATAAAAGGCCGGCAGATCGGCCGGCATCATCAAGCCTTTGTAGACAATGACCTGGCCGGAAAGGCTGGCTACATAGAAGTCTTTATCCTGAGTCAATTGCTGCTCGAGGCGGCGGCGAGCCATATAGAGGCGCCGCTCCAGATCTTTTTCACGCCAGCCAATGGGAGCATTGATGAGCACTTGCCAAATTTGCGGCAAACTGGACTTGCCTATCTCGCCGAGCACTTCCGGGTTAACCGGAACCGGACGCCAGCCGGCAATACTCAGGGTCTCTTTCTCCAGTTCCCGCTCAAGCAATATTCTGGCTTCGGCTGCCAGGGTTTCGTCCTGGTTTAAAAACAGCATGCCAACGGCGAACTTACGGCTGAGATGCCAGCCCTGCTCGGCCGCAATGGCCTCAAAGAATCCTGTGGGCATTTGCATCAGCAAACCGCAACCGTCGCCAGTGCGTCCGTCAGCTGCAATACCACCACGATGTTTCATGCGGTCGAGGCCATGGATTGCCGTGCGAACAATGCGATGGCTGGCTTCGCCATCCATCTGGGCTATCAATCCAAAACCACAGTTATCCCGCTCGAAACTGGGATGATACAAGCTCATACAAAACCTCCCTTAACATCACTATTACTACTCGGGAGAGAGTACCAAACTCTATAGATATGCACCCGAACCATCCAAATTATCCTGAGACTTGCTAAAGGTCAAACCTAAATATTGCATATATTTGATGATATTTGGGGTGTTTCATACAGAATCTTTAATTGCATTACGTTAACGTAAACTGAAAATTGAGCTGTATAACACTATGAATGAAAAGAAAATCTACTTTGGGGTGATTTGATGTTCACTTAATTTTAACAAATAGCCTCGAATTATCCTTGCAGAAGAAAAACTGATTTCCAGCCTGATTGTCTCTTGCGTTAAAAAATTGCCTGGAGTGACTAAATATTCATAAAAGTGTGAGCTGGATCGGGTTGCATCCAATCGAATTGGTCTTCGATCACCAGCAAAAGCAGCAGTCATTTGTGACATAAATTGACCTGGAGCAGAGCGGCCCTGAACAGGAGTCGTTAGACTGGCGACTTTTTTGAGAGAAGCAAATGGGACTGGACGACTTTGTCACTACCTTTGGTCAATACTGCCGGCAACAATTTGGTCAACGGTTACAAAAGCTGACTCTGGATGCGCGTTTTACCTGTCCCAATCGCGACGGAACTCTGGGGCGCGGTGGTTGCACTTTCTGTAATGTCGCATCCTTCAGTCATGAACATGGAACCGACTTGTCGATTGCGGCTCAGCTCGAGGCCGGCAAACAGAAGATGCAGGCAAAGGCTTCGCGGTTTTTGGCTTACTTCCAGGCTTATACCAGTACCTATGAAGAGTATGCCGAGCTCAAGCGTAAATACGATGAGGCGCTGCAGAGCGAGCAGGTAGTGGGTTTGTGTGTCGGTACCCGCCCGGATTGCGTACCGGATAGAGTGCTTGATCTGCTGGCGCAATATCAACAAAACGGCAGTGAAGTCTGGTTGGAGCTGGGTTTACAGAGTGCTCACGATGCCACGCTCAAACGGATTAACCGTGGCCATGACTTTGCCGTCTATCAGGATGCCGTCTTACGAGCCCGTAGTCGCGGACTCAAGGTGTGTACTCATCTGATCCTCGGACTCCCGGGAGAAGGTATGACGGAGCATCTACAAACTCTGGATGCGGTTTTGGACTCTGGAGTGGAGGGTCTTAAACTGCACCCCCTGCATATAGTGGCCGGCAGTACCATGGCCAAGGCCTGGGAAGCGGGCAGGTTGCAGCCGCCGACACTGGAGGAGTATGTTATCAGTGCGGCGCAGTTGATCCGTCATACGCCAAAAGAGATAGTGTTTCATCGGGTGACCGCCTATGCCAGTCGTCCCGTGTTGCTGGCGCCGGATTGGTGCGCTCAGCGCTGGATAGGTTTGGTAGCACTGGTGGATGAGTTGGCGGCCAAGGGCGGGCAGGGCTCTGGGTTAATCAATTTAAATCAATAGCCTATAAACTTTTGTATGAGTTGTTCTCGCTTTTTGTATCACTAATGTTAAATGCAAGAAAGTTTTGACCCGTTTGACGCCTATAAGTTGCACCTGCAATTTTAGCGGGTATGATGTGGTAAATCTGACACATTCGAGGAGCGCCTTCATGGCCACAACTGAACTGGATACTATCTTAGATCTCAATACCCTGGAGCAGTACTGTAGTGCTATAGGTGCCGGCACCTTACTCAAGAGTGTGGTGTTATTTGAACAGTTGCTGCCAGAGTATGTCGCGAACCTGCAAAAGGCCGAGGCGGCCGGAGACAAGGATACCCTGTGTGCCGAGGCTCACAAGTTCAAAGGTGCTGCCGGCTCTGTAGGATTGAAACGGATCCAACAGACAGCACAGCAACTGCAACACGGTGAAGAAGCAGAATGGGAAGCCGGGCACAAAGAGTGGCTGACAATCATTGTTGAACATGCCGGTGAAGATCTGCAGCAACTTAAGTCTTTCCTCGAAGCCAAAGCATAAATTCCGGCCTTGGGTGCCGGAGAGAAACTCCGGCGCTGCCAAGGTACTCAGAAACTCCCGCCACTACCCCTTTTCTAATACCTGAACCTTAGCCGTCAAGGCTTGGGTTTTCTGCTATTTCCGCTTCAGCAATGGATTTCTTACCTGGATGATTTATCGCCTCGGTCACACTCCTGATCTGATACTGCTGCTCGGCAGACTTTTTGTGTTAGATTAGATAGAACTTTCTAATGCATTACTTAATTGGTAATCGACAAAATGAAACACTTACCCAGTTTGAAAAACCTCTATTATCTGGTGAATCTGCATCAGGAGCAGAACTTCAACCGGGCGGCCAAGGTGTGCCATGTGAGCCAATCGACACTCTCCAGCGGGATCCAGAATCTGGAAGAGCAGTTGGGCTATCAGCTGATCGAGCGGGACCACAAGTCCTTTATGTTTACTGCTATTGGTGAAGAAGTGGTGCAGCGTTCGCTGAAGATTCTGACCGATGTCGACGATTTGGTGGAGCTGGTGAAGAACCAGGGCGCACCCATGACAGGGGAGATTCGGCTTGGCTGTATTCCCACCATTGCTCCGTTCCTGCTGAGCCGTGTAGTTAAGCAGTGCCAGAAGTCCTATCCGGATCTGAGTCTGCTGCTGAAAGAGGACACCACAGAGCGTTTGTTGACTGCCTTGGGTAAGGGCGAGCTGGATCTGTTGTTGTTAGCTCTGCCGGCCGATACTTCCGGCTATCACAGCATGAAGGTGGGTATAGACCCTTTCAAGATGGTGGTGCACAAGGACTTGTCTGCCGATATTCATGAACCGGTGGACTATCAGGCGCTGCCGGATGAGAGTATTTTTCTGTTGCAGAGTGAGCACTGCATTACCGGTCATGCCATCAGTGCCTGCCAGCTGGGTGACAGCGCCAAGGTCAATCCTTTCGCCGCCACCAGTTTGCATACCTTGGTACAGATGGTGAACAGTAAACTGGGCACGACTTTCCTGCCGCAGATGGCAATAGATGCAGGGATATTGAAAGACACGGATCTTGCGGTGATGAGCCCTCCAGGGGAGGCACCATTTCGTGAGATAGGCTTGGTGTGGCGTCAGACAACCAGCCGGATCCTGACCTTCAGAACTTTGGGGTTGGAGATCCAGCAGCTGCTGCAGCAGCAGGTTTAGGCTTGGATTCAATCCATATCAATAAAAAACGGCCCTTTGATGGGCCGTTTTTTTATGACTGATTACCTTGTTTGGGCTTAACCCCGAAAACTTCAATGGAGTGTTGTTTTCCCTTGAGCTTGACCGGTCCCAGATTGGTGAGCTGATACTCACTGTCGTCGTTTTCCAGCCTCGCTACCAGCGCGCCGGAGAGCAGCATCCTTTGTCCTAAGGGATTACACTGATCCTGCAGTCTCGCCAAGGTGTTGAGCACGTCGCTGAAGAAACTGATCTCCTGCTTTTGCACCCCAACCACGGCTGCAACCACTTGGCCGCAATGAGCTGCCGCCTTGAACTTGGGAACAAAGCCGTAATGTTCTTCAAAATAGCGTCGCTGCCAATTGAGCTGCTGGCTGAATTCAAAGTAGATGTTCATGCATCTGTCGTTGATGATGCCGTCTTCCAATGGCCAGTGAATGAGCACAGCGTCACCCATGTAACGATAGATCTCGGCATCATTGTTGGTGACTGTGTCGGAAAGTAAGCTGAAGCTGTCCTGGATCAGTCGACTGAAGCGGTAATCCCCCAGAGATTCGGCATGGGTGGTGGAAGCCACCATATCGAGATAGAGAAACAGTCGCTGCTCGTATCTGGGCTTATGATACTTACCCAGACCTATATTCAGCAGGATCCTGGGCCCCACCAGCAGGGCCATCTGTTCGATAAAGGCGAGCCCGACCCGTACGACCACCAGATAGATGATTAGCGCCTGGAATGAGGGGCTATAGAGGATATGCACTGTCAGCATCTGTCTCAAGGTCGCCATATGGTTCTCTATGGCCCACATATTGAGGTACTGGGTCATATAAGCCAAAGTAGTGGCGCCCAAGAGCAGAAACAGCCCTTTGAAGATGACGGAGAAGACGTAGGGCAGGCGATTGATGGCACTGAAATCGGCTATCAGGTTCGACATCCAATGCAGACTGCCGAAAATTACTCCCATGTAGGCGGCCAGGGTCGCGAGATCCGCCGAGCCGACAGCCCACTGAGGCAGCTCAGTGGTTTGGGCATAGCGAAAAAATACAAAAGCTGCCATGGCTCCCGTCCATGCCATAATGGCAAACAGAAGCTTTTTGGCCTGGCGACGCGCTCTCACGAGGTGAAATCTATCCTAAATTTAAGGGGCCTTCTCAGGATGCGCTAGTTTATAGAATATACCCCTCTGATTTCCAGTGGTAATTGTGATCTTAATCAAGGCAAGTGCGGATTAGAGTCGATATCAGCCAAAAAAGCGCTCAAGTAGTCCTTTGGTGAACTGGGTCTTGAGATAAAAGCCCCTTGGGTTTGTCATCTGGATATTGCCGTCTTCGGCAATACTTTCGGTCAACACTTTGCTGTTGGCCGCCTTGGGTCTGAGCTGTAATACCTCACCGTGCCTGGCGGTGATCTTGCTGACTTTGCCCATGCTGATAAGCTCCATGATCTCTTCCCAGTCCTGGCGCAATAGCCTGTCTTCCTCTGTGCTGGGTTCCCACAGCAGCGGTGAGCCGATACGTCGAACACCCGGAGAAAGTTCTCTGTCTCCCTGAACCGGGATCCACAGTACCCGCTGCAACTTGTGATACACCAGACTCTGTTCCCAGCGCAGTCCTGAGATATTGGTCAGCGGCGCGACACAAACATAGGTGGTTTCCAGCGGCATGCCGCGCTCATCTATCGGGATACTCTTAAGCTCTACCCCAAGATGCAGGAAGTCTTGCTCAGGTTTGGAGCCCGCTGTCGCCCCCAATGCCAGTTCCAGCAGTTGTCCGGTCCAACCTTTGTCGCGGCGAAAGTCTCTGGGCACGGCTACCCCTAAGGATTCGGCGAGCTGTCCAAGAGTCAGCCCGGCGATATCGTCAGCGCGCTGCAGTAGTTGTGCCAATGAGCTTGGCGGCATGATATTGGTTTTCATGGCGCTGATTTTACCTGAGCGGCACTGGATAACAAGGTTGTACAAAAACCGACCGCCACTGTGCAAACCAAGCCAATCCCCTGTGTGCAAGTTTGTATCTTAATGTTTTTATTGGCTAAAGTGTTTTTGGTTGACCGCCGAATAATGGTTTTCCTGAGTTACTCGCCGATTTCCCCTGTGTTGCCAACAAACTTATCCACAACATTTTGGGATAACTGAGTATTTTTGGCTTTAATAAAGCAAATAATGGTGAGTGTCAACCGGGTTTTGACACCATTTTGGACCTTTAAGCCAAGTTTTTGGCCATGGGGTGTGAATAAAGTTTTGTGATATTGCCCGCAAGTCGGTTCTGATTACTCGTTGGTTAAAAAGTGCTCTGTTGATAGGGTTGCTGTCGATTGCTTTCTTTTTTATGTGTCTATCTTTTTGTATTTAAAGTGATTTTGTTTTGATTTTTACTTTTGGGCTTAGACTGTAAGGGTTGCAAAAAACAGCGTTTCCAGAAGTTCAGTCGAGTTTCAAACAGAGATATCCACAGTTTTTGTGGATATCCACTCAAACATGGCAGAGCGGTTGTTGATAAAGTGGGAAACTCCATTTGCTTATCCAGAGAAAAAGCCGTAAATAGAGAATTGCTGCCGACGTGGGATTGTGAAACAATCGAATCATTGAAATTTATCGCTTTTTCGGAGTCCATGTGATTGACAGCGACGGTTTTCGCGCAAATGTGGGCATCATTATCTGTAACAGATTTGGCCAAGTAATGTGGGCCAGGCGTTTCGGTCAGCACTCCTGGCAGTTTCCCCAAGGGGGATTGGATGACGGTGAATCCGCTGAAGATGCCATGTATCGAGAGCTGTATGAAGAAGTAGGGCTCAGGCCGGAACATGTGCAGATACTGACATCCACCCGCTCCTGGTTGCGATACAGATTGCCAAAGCGTTTGGTGCGCCAGGACAGCAAGCCTGTCTGTATCGGCCAAAAGCAGAAATGGTTTTTGCTCCAGCTCAAGAGTCAGGACAGTGCCGTCAACTTGAATTCGTCCGGCCATCCTGAGTTCGATGACTGGCGCTGGGTAAGTTATTGGTACCCTGTGCGTCAGGTCGTATCTTTTAAACGTGACGTCTACCGTAAGGTTATGAAAGAGTTCGCCACCACGGCTCTGGCATTGCAGACACGGGAGCCTTCACGCCGACGGGGACGACAAAGAGCAGCAGGCTGAGGTTTGATATCGAAAGGGGGAACAGGTGTTAAACACGCTCAGGGATATTACTCAGGCAGTTGCGGCCGCAAGGGATCTTGAGGCTGCCCTTGAGCTATTGGTCGGCCAGATAAAGGCCGCCATGAGCACTCAGTGTTGTTCTATCTATATTCTGGATAAAAATGAGTTGGTCCTCTCCGCCACAGATGGCTTGGAACCCAGTGCCGTCGGCCGGGTTCGCATGCCGTTGACCGAAGGTCTGGTAGGCCTGGTTGCCGAGCGTGAAGAAGCTATCAACCTTGCTGATGCCAGAGCCCATCCCAGATTCAAACTCTTTCCCGAAGTGGCCGAAGAGGAATATCGCGCCTTTCTCGCCGCGCCCATTATCTATCAGAAACAGTTGCTTGGCGTCATAGTAGTGCAGCAGCCCAGTGCCCGTCAGTTCAGTGAAGGGGAAGAAGCCTTTCTAATGACGCTGGCGGCGCAGTTGGCCATGGCCATTCGCGGCCTCAAACAAAAAGCCAGCGTCAAGGAAGATCAGCTGCAAATCCTGTTTCAGGGCACGCCGGCCTCCAATGGTATCGCCATTGCCCATGCTTTGGTGCTGGGCGGGCAGATATCACTGGAGCAGCCGGATCAAACCGCAGCAGATATCCCCAATGAGCTTGAGCGCCTCAAGACAGCAATCGAGCGTTGCCGTAACACCCTGAGTACCCTGGCACAGCGTTTTGACCGTGAGCAGGATGAAGAGGTGGTGTCTATCTTCTCGGCGCTGCAACTCTTGCTGGAAGAGGCCAGCCTTGGGGGCGAATATCGCGATGAGGTGCTTGCGGGTTGGTGCGCCGAGTCGGCGGTCAGTCGCGTGTCTTTGCGTTACATCACCCAGTTTATGGCGATGGAAGACCCCTATCTCAAAGAGCGGGCCAGCGATATCCGTGACCTGGGGCAGAAGGTGCTGCGCCAGTTGATTGAGCCGGAACGGTTGGAGCTCAATGCCGATAAGCCGGTTATTCTGGTGACCCGTGAGGCGGATACTACCTTGTTGGCCGAGTTTCCGCGGCAAAAGTTGGCCGGGATAGTGACAGAGCTTGGCGGGGTCAACTCCCATGCCGCTATTCTGGCCCGGGCGCTGGGTGTACCGGCCATCACAGGGGTCGACCAGGTCTTGGCTGCCGACATCGACAAGAAGCTTTTGGTGCTCAATGCCACTCGCGGTCAGCTGATGGTGTCACCGTCTCCGGCCGTGGTCGGTGAGTACCGCAGTTTATTGTCTGCCGAGAGAGCGTTGCAGCGGCAATACGCCAGAGAGCTGAACCTGCCGGCCGAGACGGTCGATGGCAAGCGTATTCACCTTTACATGAACGCCGGATTGCTAAGCGGTTTGGCCTCGGAAATCGCCGAAGGCGCCGATGGTATTGGGTTGTATCGCACCGAAATCCCCTTCATGTTGCAACAGCGCTTTCCCAGCGAGTCTGAGCAGGTAAAGGTGTATCGCCAGGTGCTGGAGGCGGCGTCCGGTCGGCCCGTGGTGATGCGCACCCTGGATGTGGGCGGGGACAAACCCTTGCCTTATTTCCCCATCAAGGAGGAAAACCCATTTTTGGGCTGGCGTGGCATTCGCTTGTCGCTGGACCATCCCGAGCTGTTTCTGGTGCAAATTCGCGCCATGCTCCAGGCCAGCGGCAGCGGTGAGCAACTGCATATTTTGCTGCCCATGGTCAGTAATCTCGATGAGATAGATCAATCGCTGGAATATATCGAACAGGCTTATTCCGAGCTTAAGTCGGATGTGAACCCTGAGCTGAAAAGACCCAAGGTCGGCATTATGCTGGAGGTGCCGGCGCTGCTGTTTCAACTGGATGAAGTCGCCAAGCGTGTTGATTTTGTTTCCGTCGGCAGCAACGACCTGACCCAATATCTGTTGGCGGTAGATCGCAACAACCCCAGGGTCAGCGCCCTGTTTGACAGCTATCATCCTGGGATATTGCGTTCACTGAAACAGGCGCGGGAGACCTGCCGTCAATATGGCCTAGGTGCCAGTGTCTGTGGCGAATTGGCCGGTGAACCCGGCGGCGCTTTGCTGCTTGTCGCCATGGGCTATAACCGCCTGAGTATGAACCAGGGGAGTTTGGCCAGAATAAATTATCTGCTGCGGCGAGTGCGCAGCAGTGAACTCGAGCAGTTGTTGGCCGAGGCGCTGACACTCAGGAGCGGCAGTGAAGTGCGGCAGCTGGTGCACGATTATTTGGGGCAAAGAGAGCTGGCGGCCATTCTCAACTGAACCTGCCGTGGCGGGTGTATGGAATAACAACAAGAATTAAGGAACCTCTGTGGACACATTTCTCTGGGTATTCGGTGTTTGTCTGGCGTTGGGGGCCTTTGTCGGCTTTATGGCCGGCTTGTTGGGGATAGGCGGTGGTCTTATTGTGGTGCCGGCGCTGTTGTATATTTTACCCAAGGTGGGAGTTCCCGCCGCGCAGTTGCCCCATGTTGCCATTGCCACTTCGTTGGCGGCCATCATTTTGACCTCTTTTTCATCGGCCCGCGCCCATCACAGCCACGGCAATATTCCCTGGCCACTGTTTAAATCCATGTTGCCTGGTCTGGCGCTGGGGGCCTTGTGTTCGGGGTTTATCGCCGAATTGATCCCGGCCGATGATCTGCGCCGCGCCTTTGCCGTGTTTGTAATATTAATGGCCGTCCAGATGGCATTCCCTTTTCGCCCATCGGCGAAAGAGGGCTTGCCGCCATTTCCCGTTTTACTCATAGTCTCGGCGATTATTGCCATTATTGCCGCCTTGATGGGCATTGGTGGTGGGGTGCTTTTGGTGCCTTTCCTCACCTGGTGTGGGCTGCAGATGCGTCAGGCGGTGGGTTTTTCATCGGCTACCGGCCTTATCATCGCCCTTTGGGGGAGTTTAGGGTATGTTATCGCAGGCTGGAACGCCCCGGATATGCCAAGCGGCACTCTGGGATACATTTACCTGCCGGCTTTGGTGGGCATTATTGCCTCCTCAATGTTGGTGGCGCCTGTGGGTGTAAAAGCGGCCAGCACTTTGCCGACGCCGGTACTGAAGAAAATATTTGCACTTTTATTGGTTGTTGTGGGTCTTAAACTTATTCTGGCCTGATCTGCGCCGTAGTTAATTTAGGAATCGTCTTTCTGTTATGGCTTTAGAATTTCCCAATATTGATCCTGTGATCGTATCTTTTGGCCCCTTTGAGCTGTTCGGCCAGACTTTTGAACCGGCTTTGCGTTGGTATGGTTTCATGTACCTGCTGGGCTTTTTGGCCGCGATGATACTGCTCAACCGTATGGCTGACAGATCCAAGGGGTTATGGAGCCGCGAACAGGTATCGGATCTGCTGTTTTACGCTTTTCTCGGGGTGATCCTGGGAGGACGCATAGGTTATGTGCTTGTCTACCATCTGGATTTCTTTATTGCAGACCCCTTGTACCTATTCAAGATCAGCGAAGGCGGCATGTCTTTCCACGGCGGCTTGATGGGGGTTATTCTGGCCATGCTCTACATCGCCTGGAAACAGAAGCGCAGCTTCTTCGCGGTGGCCGATATGGTGGCCCCCGTGGTGCCCATTGGCCTGGGCGCCGGGCGCCTGGGTAACTTTATCAATGGCGAGCTTTGGGGCCGAGTCACAGATGTACCTTGGGCCATGGTGTTTCCTTCCGGCGGCCCCGAGCCTCGTCACCCTTCGCAGCTGTATCAATTTGCCCTCGAAGGGGTAGCGCTGTTTATTTTGCTGCAATGGTTCAGCAGACGCAGTTCCAAGACAGGAGCCGTGTCCGGGATGTTTTTGCTCGGCTATGGTATCTTCCGCTGCATAGTGGAAACGGTCAGACAGCCGGATGCCCAACTCGGGCTTTATTTGGGCTTTTTGACCATGGGACAGATACTGTCAGTGCCCATGATCCTCTTTGGACTCTATCTGTTAATGCGTAATGCGCCGCAGGCCGGCGTGGTGAAGGACAAGCAGTAATGCAGCAATATCTTGATTTAATGCAACATATTTTAGATTCCGGTACCGATAAGAATGACCGTACCGGCACGGGAACCCGCTCTGTATTTGGCTACCAGATGCGTTTTGACCTCAGTAAGGGGTTCCCCTTGGTGACCACCAAGAAATGCCATCTGCGCTCCATCATCCATGAGCTGCTCTGGTTCCTGAAAGGGGACACCAATGTTGCCTATCTGCATGAAAACAAAGTGACGATTTGGGATGAGTGGGCCGATGAGTCCGGTAATCTGGGGCCGGTTTACGGCGCTCAGTGGCGCAGTTGGCCAACGCCCGATGGTGGTCATATCGATCAGATCACTCAGGTGATAGAGCAGATCAAGGCGCAACCTGACTCCAGACGTTTGATTGTCTCGGCCTGGAATGTCTCCGAGCTCGACAAGATGGCGCTGGCGCCTTGTCATGCCTTCTTTCAGTTTTATGTAGCCGATGGCAAGTTGTCCTGTCAGCTGTATCAGCGCAGCTGTGATGTGTTCCTGGGATTGCCGTTCAATATCGCCAGCTACGCCTTGTTGACCATGATGGTAGCGCAGCAGTGTGATCTTGAATTGGGCGATTTTGTTTGGACCGGCGGTGATACCCACCTTTACTCCAATCATATGGAGCAAACGGCGCTGCAACTCAGCCGTGAGCCCAAGCCTTTGCCGCAAATGAAAATAACCCGTAAACCCGAATCAATTTTTGACTACCGATTCGAAGATTTCGAGTTGTCCGGTTACGAACCTCATCCTCATATTAAGGCGCCTGTCGCTATCTAAACCGGGTTTTTCGTGGAATACTTCGCATATCTCGAGGTATTCCATAGAAACTTTCGATTATACTTACTTAAATCCATCTACTACACTCAAATCAATTATGTTTTTGGGAGTTTAGTATGGAAAAGGCACTTCGGAATTTCCTGAGCCAGGAATCTGCCGGCGGTATTTTGTTATTGATTGCTGTAGCTTTGGCTATGGTCCTGGCTAATTCACCGCTTTCCGGCCTCTATCAAGGTTTTCTGGATACCCCGATGCAGTTGCGTCTCGGGGCCCTGGATATCAACAAGCCCTTGCTGCTGTGGATCAACGATGGTCTGATGGCGCTGTTCTTTCTGTTGATTGGTCTGGAAGTCAAACGTGAGTTGCTGGAGGGGGCACTGTCCAGTGTTTCCAAGGCATCTCTGCCAACCTTTGCCGCTATAGGTGGTATGGTTGTTCCGGCCGCTATCTATCTGCTGTTCAATGCCAATGATCCTGTGACTCAGGGGGGCTGGGCGATTCCGGCCGCGACTGATATCGCCTTTGCGCTGGGGATCATGGCACTTTTGGGTAACCGGGTTCCCGTGGCGCTCAAGGTGTTTTTGCTGGCGCTGGCAATCATAGATGACCTGGGTGTAATCGTTATTATTGCGCTGTTCTATAGCAGTGATCTATCCATGATCAGCCTCTTGATTGCCGCCGCTGCCGTCATAGGTTTGGTTACCTTGAACCGCCGCGGTGTGACCGCGCTTGGAGCCTATGGCGTACTGGGGGCCATTCTCTGGGTCGCCGTACTCAAGTCCGGGGTTCATGCCACTTTGGCCGGGGTGATCATCGCCTTCTGTATTCCGCTGCGCGACAAGCAAGGTGGTTCACCGTCCGAGCACCTGGAGCATGCGCTGCACCCCTGGAGCACCTTCCTGATCCTGCCGGTATTCGCCTTTGCCAACGCCGGGGTAGCCTTGGGGGGCATGTCGCTGGAAAGCCTGGTATCGCCTGTACCTCTGGGTATTGCATTGGGTCTGTTGCTCGGTAAGCCGATTGGTGTGGTGTTGTTCAGTTTTATTGCGGTTAAGTTGCGTCTGGCTGAGTTGCCTGAGGGCATTGCCTGGCGCCATATCATGCCTGTGGCTGTGATGTGCGGTATAGGATTTACCATGTCGATGTTTATTGCCTCTCTGGCATTTGAGCATGGTGGCGTTGTCTATAGCGATTTGGCCAGGTTGGGGATCCTGATCGGATCTATGTTGGCGGCAGTCGTGGGCTATTTCTGGCTGTCAAAAGTGTTACCTGAAAAAGGAGAAAAGGAATGAAAACAAGCATAATGGCCGGACTCATTCTGGCGGGCTTAGCCCCTTTGGCTCAGGCGTCACAGATAGAAGCCTGTATTGCAGACAAGGAAGCAGCCCTGTGTCAGAGTTACCTCGAAGGCGTTGTTGATGGTGCCCTCATGTATAAGCCACAAGCGGTAGGCGCTCGCCTGGACAGCAACGGCTATGAAGCCCGCGCCCTTAAGTATCGGGGAGGAAAGCGCTTTCAGGAAGCCAATCGCAAGTATTGCCTGGACAGGATCCCGGATCGGGATCAACTGGTACAGGGTATCAGCGAAGCCTTTGAAAGCGGCGAGGTCAAGGATATAGATACACTACAACTTGCCGTAAATAATTTGCTGGACTGTCAGCGTTTGAAGTAAGGAGTCGGGGCAGCCTATGTCTCATTTGAACTACAACCACCTGTATTACTTTTGGATGGTGCATAAGCAAGGCTCAGTGACCAAGGCTGCCGAGACACTCTGTTTAACTCCCCAGACCATTACCGGCCAGATAAGGACGCTGGAAGAAAGGCTCAAGGGGAGTCTGTTCAAGCGGGTGGGGCGCAACCTGGCCCCTACTGAATTGGGCGAGCTGGTGTTTCGTTACGCCGACAAAATGTTCAGCCTCTCTTATGAGATGCTTGATGTGCTCAACTATCGCAAGGATGAATCCATCCTGTTTGAGGTGGGTATTGCCGATGCTCTCTCCAAGGCGTTGGCCAGTCGGGTGCTGATGTCGGTGATCCCGGCCAACAGTTCCATGCACCTAGCCTGTTATGAGGCAACCCACGAGAGCCTGATGGCCAGGCTCAGGGAGCATAAACTGGATATGATACTGTCGGACTGCGCCGGTGAGTCTCTCAAGTATCCGGAAATTCTCTCCAAGAAGTTGGGGGAGTGCGGTATTGCCTTTTTCTCGGCGCAGGAGTTTAAAAGTGGCTTTCCCGAGTGTCTGGAAGAGGGGCCCTTGCTGATCCCCAGTCGGCGTACTTCTCTGGGCCAGCAACTCTATCGCTGGTTTGATGAGAAACGCCTTAATGTCAAGATTCTCGGTGAGTTCGACGATGCGGCTATGATGAAGGCCTTTGGCTATTTCCGTAAAGGGATATTTGTCGCCCCCTCCATCTATCAGCAAGATATTCTCGAGCACAACATACGTCTGCTCGGTGAAACCATGGAGATCAAAGAGGAATATCATGTGATGTTCGCCGAACGGATGATCCAGCATCCGGCGGTGCAGCGCTTGCTGGAAACCGATTTTGGTGACTTGTTTGCCGGTCGTGACCTTCAGGTGCAGCAGTTCTGATACGGGTGGATGATTAAGGCGGATATTCGACAGCGCAGACGCCAGAATGTAAACTTGCGACAAAATTCTTGATTGGAGCATGATAGGTGTCTGACTTGATGAGTACCCCCAGGGTTAAGTGGGCATGTCGCCGTGGTATGCTGGAGCTTGATGTACTGTTTCAACCCTTTGTGGAACAGCATTACGAGACTCTGAGCCCTGAGGATAAGGCCTTGTTTGTTCGTCTGCTTGAGTGTGAAGATCCTGAGCTCTTTGCCTGGTTTATGGGGCATGAGCAATGTCCGGATCCGCAACTGGCACAGATGGTAGTGCGCGTTCGTGGCCGGGCAGCGCCATAGGTTTCAACTCAGTTCTTCCTTCAGCCAGTATCTGAGTCTGACGGTGCTGGCTGCTATTTGCCTGAGCAGCTTTCTTGCCTGGCCGGCGCTGGATTATCCTTTCTATTTACCTTTCAAATGCTTATGTTTGCTGCTAATGCTGGCAGGCTTTGGCCTTGCGCTGTGGCGTTTGCGCCGCTGGCAACTCTGTTTCTGGCTTAATGAATTGGGTGAAGGACAGTTCGAACCCGGTTCGAGTTTCGAACTTAGTGGCAGACCTTGGGTCAGCCCCTTTGTGGTGACTTTTACCTATCAGGGGGAGGATAACTACGGGCGTTGCTGGCTGTTTGCCGATATGTTTGACGACACAGACTATCGTCACCTGTGTCGTCTATTGTTGCAGCGCTCAAAGTCCGCTAACTGAACTCATTCCTGCCCAAGTTATTCAGGTTGCAGAATGGTCGGCTGCGGATTCTCCAGTTTCTGCGGATGATCGATATTACAGTGTAGGCCGCGGCTTTCCTTGCGGGCCATGGCGCAGCGGATGATCAACTCGGCCACTTGCACCAGGTTGCGCAATTCCAGCAGGTTGTTGCTGACGTGGAAGTTGCTGTAATACTCCTGGATCTCCTGTTGCAGCATGGCGCAGCGGCGCAGGGCACGCTCCAAACGCTTGTCTGAGCGCACAATGCCGACATAATCCCACATAAAGAGTCTCAGCTCATGCCAGTTGTGGGCAATCACTACTTCTTCATCCGAGTTACATACTTGGCTTTCATCCCAGGCCGGGATATTGCCGGGCATGGCAATTTTACCCAGTTGGCTTTGAATATCGGTCGAAGCGGCGCGGGCGAATACCAGGCACTCCAGCAAGGAGTTACTCGCCAGGCGGTTGGCACCGTGCAGTCCGGTATAAGCCACTTCACCTATGGCATAGAGTCCATTGAGATCTGTCTGACCGTGAAAATCTGTCATTACCCCGCCGCAGGTATAGTGAGCGGCAGGCACCACAGGGATAGGTTCCTTGGTGATATCTATCCCTAAGTCCAGGCAGCGCTGGTAAATGGTGGGGAAATGCTTGATGACAAATTCCGGGTCCTTGTGGCTGATATCCAGATAGACGCAATCGGCACCGAGGCGTTTCATTTCATAGTCTATGGCCCTGGCCACTATGTCCCTTGGCGCCAGTTCGGTGCGTTCATCAAAGTCAGGCATAAAGCGACTGCCATCGGGACGGCGCAGATAGGCGCCTTCACCACGTAAAGCTTCCGTCAGCAGGAAATTGCGGGCATCTGAATGATATAGACAGGTTGGGTGGAACTGATTGAATTCCATGTTGGCCACCCGGCAACCGGCACGCCAAGCCATGGCAATACCATCACCACTGGCGATATCCGGGTTTGAGGTGTACTGGTAAACCTTGGAACTGCCGCCGGTCGCTAGGGCGACAAACTTGGCCTTGATGGTTTCTACCTGCTCAAGGTTACGGTTCCAGACATAGGCGCCCAATACCCGGTTGCCCGGACGACCCAGTTTACGGGTGGTGATCAAATCTATGGCGTTATAACGCTCAAGCACCAGAATATTGGGGTGGGCCTGGGCCATCTCCTGCAGTGTGGTCTGTACCTCTTTGCCGGTGGCATCGGCGGCGTGCAGAATACGCCTGTGGCTGTGGCCGCCTTCGCGGGTTAGATGGTAGGCGCTGTCATTGATGCTGCCATCGGGATTTTCTTCCTTATCGAAGGCAACACCGCATTCAATCAGCCATTGCATGGCGGCTCGGGCATTTTCGGCCGTGTAGGTTACCACGGCTTCATCACAGAGTCCGGCGCCGGCGACCAAGGTGTCGGCCACGTGGGATTCTATGGTATCCTCCTCGTCGAAAACCGAGGCTATGCCCCCTTGGGCATAATAGGTTGAGCCTTCGTTGAGAGGACCTTTGGAGAGTAAAATGACTTTGGTTTTTTCAGCCAAGTGAAGGGCGAGAGTCAAGCCCGCTGCACCACTGCCTATGACCAGGACGTCAGATTGGTGTTCAACTACTTGTTTCATCGGGTATCATGAGATGTGACTGGGGGTTCGGTTATGGTAAACCAACTCGCAAGGGATGGATACAACCCAGCTCAGGATATTCACAGTACATTTTTTGCAAAACATCAGAACTTTTTCGAAGCACGCTAGTCTACATAAGTGAATATGATTCGAGCGACTGAGAAATCAGCATTATAAGATTTGGGAGAAGTCGGCTCGGATGAGTGGACAAACAAGTGATCAACAACTGGTTGAGCGCGTACAACGTGGCGATAAAAACGCTTTTAACCTGCTGGTGCAAAAGTACCAGAGTAAGGTCATCAACCTGATATCCCGTTATGTACGGAATCAGGCCGATGTAGCAGACGTGGCGCAAGAGGCTTTTATCAAGGCTTATCGGGCGTTACCTAATTTCCGCGGTGAGAGTGCCTTTTATACCTGGTTGTACCGAATAGCAGTAAATACGGCCAAGAATCATCTGGTGTCACAGGGGCGCAGAACACCTGCGAACGATGTTGATGCCGATGAAGCCGAATTTTACGATGGCAGTGATGCCCTGAAAGAGTTCGCCTCTCCTGAGCGGTTGATGCTTTCAGACGAGATAAAGAAGACTGTCTTCGACACTCTCGAATCGCTGCCGGAAGAGTTAAAGATGGCTATCTCCTTGCGTGAGCTTGATGGTATGAGCTACGAGGATATTGCCAATGTGATGGATTGCCCTGTAGGTACTGTGAGATCCCGTATCTTTCGTGCCCGGGAAGCCATAGACAAGAAGCTCCAGCCTTTGCTGGAAAGATGATCCTTTAATAGAGACAGGTGAGTAATGGATAAATTAGGTCAGGAGTGGGTTTCTGCGGCAGTGGACGGCGAAACCGACGCTCAGACGCTGGCAGAACTGGCTGGTGACACTGCTTCTCACGACAAGTGGCGTAACTATCATCTTATCGGTGATGCTATGCGTGGCGAGTTACCTTCCGCTATCCCCTTGGATCTGTCCGCCAGTATTGCGGCCGCTATCGACAAGGAGCCGGCGATTGTCGCACCTGTCACCTCAACCCCGGTATCTGTGGCCGATGAGCCTCAGCGTCAGATTGCCAGCGGTGCTAGAGTGATCCCCATGTTCAAGCAGTTTGGCCAGTATGCTATTGCCGCCACCGTTGCCATGGTTGCCATTGTTGGTGTTCAGAACTACAACCAGACTCCCGAAAGCCAGGAGCCTGCATCCCCTGTGCTTATTACCCGTCCTTTGGTGGGCAGCGCCTCACCCGTTAGCCTGCAAACCGGGCCGGTTCAGCAGCCACAGGGCTATACCAATGAGCAGTTGATTGAGCAACGCCGCAGGATCAACAGCTATATTCAGGATCATATGTTGCAACAGAGATTGAATGCCGGTGTGGTTATGGATAACAATAATGAGGTCGTTCCTGTTCCTATGAATCGTTAAGGAAATCTCTTGCGCCTTTTCCTCCTGGCCATTCTGGCCTTTGCAGTACCTGCCTTTGCGCAGGATGATATGTCCGCCAAAGCCTGGCTTGAAAAAATGAGTCAGGCTCTGCGCGAAAAAGAATACAAGATTTCTCTCATCCAACTTCAGGCCGATAATATTCGGCCTTTGGTATACCTGCACGGTAAAGTCAACGGCGAGGAAGTGGCCTTTCTCGAACACCTCAATGGTCCGCCAAAGAATGCCGTTCGTGTCGGCAATACAGTGACCTTTATCGAACACGAACAGCCCGCCTACAGCATCAAAGCCAAGCGTATTCAAGGGGTGATGCCGGCAGCCTTCTTCGGTGACAGTGGCGACCTCGAAGCCGGGTACCAACTGGTGCTGGGTGGCCGCAGCCGTATTGCCGGACGTCCTGGACAGATGGTTCGCATTTTACCCAATGATGAATATCGCTATGGTTTCCAGGTGTGGATGGATATGGAAACCTTCCTGCCGCTGCGCTATGACATGCTGAATCAGGACAAGCAGTTGTTGGAGCAGTTGTTGGTCATTGAATTGATAGAACTGCAGGAAACAGCACCTCTGCTGGTGGAGGCCTACAAGCAGGAATGGCCGGCGGTGATGAATCCATCAGAGCGGGAAGATGGCCAGAACTGGCAATTTGATTGGCTGCCGCCTGGTTTTCAGGTGGTGGTTCGCGATCATCATCGCCTGATAGGCAGTCATGAGCCGGTGGAATACATTGCCCTCACCGATGGCCTCAGCAATATCTCCGTCTACGTTGCCCGCGCCGGTGATGCGCCCATGCCGGAAGAACTGATGACCCGTAATGGCCTTTCCATGGCGGCTGACAGAGTCGGTAATCTGGAAGTGGTTGCAGTCGGTAAGGTGCCGACACAAACGCTTATCCGTATCGCTTCGGGTCTAAGGCTGGAGTGAGGACAGGGTTATGATGGAACAGGTGGCTAAGGTCATAGGTACAGACAGTGATGGTTGGGTCAAGGTGCAGGTGGAGTTGAAGAGCGCCTGCAATCACTGTTCCAGCAGCGAATCCTGCGGCACTTCGGCAGTTGCCAAGGCGTTTGGCAGTCGGCTGCAGGAGTTTTCCCTGCCCAGCACTGAAACTTATCCCGAAGGCACTTTACTGCGTTTGGGCTTGCCGGAAAGCGTAGTGCTCAAGGCGGCTCTGCTGGTTTACATGCTGCCTTTGGCCGGGTTGTTTCTGGGCGGGCTATTGGGGCGCTTTGTTGCCTCGCTCGCCGGGTTCAGTACAGATGGCGGTGCCATATCCATGGCGATCGCCTTTGCCTTGCTGGCTTGGCAACTGGGCAAGTCTCAGGCACGCAGGATTGAAAATCGGGCTCAACCTGTCATTCTCGCCAATCTTGGCCAAGCCATGGAGAGTGCTTCAGAAACTCACCGTCACTAATCCAGTCCTTCCCGCAAAGGCTCAAAGTGTGAATCTAATTGGTATTGGCCCAGCAATCGGGTACAATTTCGCACCTTTGAGCACAGTCTCCCATTAGAATTTAGTCATTGCAGCATAATGAAACATATTAGAAACTTTTCGATTATTGCCCATATCGACCATGGCAAATCTACCCTCTCAGATCGCCTGATCCAGGTTTGTGGCGGCTTAACCGACCGTGAAATGGCTGCTCAGGTGCTGGATTCAATGGATCTGGAGCGCGAACGCGGTATCACCATCAAGGCCCAGAGCGTTACACTCGACTATAAGGCAAAAGACGGTGAAACTTATCAGCTGAACTTCATCGATACCCCAGGGCACGTTGACTTCTCCTATGAAGTTTCCCGCTCGCTGGCGGCTTGTGAAGGAGCCTTGCTGGTGGTTGATGCTGGTCAAGGGGTTGAGGCCCAGACACTGGCGAACTGTTATACCGCGCTGGAAATGGATCTGGATGTCGTTCCTGTACTCAACAAGATTGACCTGCCTCAGGCTGAGCCCGAGCGGGTTGCGGCCGAGATTGAAGACATAGTCGGCATTGAAGCTAAAGACGCTGTACGCTGCTCTGCCAAGACTGGTGTTGGCATAGACGAAGTGCTGGAAACCATAGTGGCACAAATTCCGCCACCGGAAGGTGATCCGGAAGGGCCGCTGCAGGCTCTGATCGTCGACTCCTGGTTCGACAGCTACCAAGGGGTTGTGTCTCTGGTGCGGATCAAGAACGGCGTGCTCAAGAAGGGCGATAAGTTCAAGGTCATGAGCACAGGCCAGACTTACAACGCCGACAAGGTGGGGATCTTCACACCCAAGCAGACAGAAAAAACTGAACTGAGAACCGGTGAAGTAGGTTTTATCATCGCCGGTATCAAGGAGATCCACGGTGCCCCTGTGGGGGATACCCTGACCCATGCCAAACACGGCGCAGACAAGCCTCTGCCTGGCTTCAAGAAAGTGAAGCCTCAGGTGTACGCTGGTGTGTTCCCCATCTCTACCGACGACTATGAAAGCTTCCGTGATGCGCTGAATAAGTTGAGTCTGAACGATGCTTCACTGCAGTTTGAGCCGGAAAACTCCACCGCCTTGGGCTTTGGTTTCCGTATCGGTTATCTGGGACTCCTGCACATGGAGATCATCCAGGAGCGATTGGAGCGGGAATATGACCTGGATCTGATCACCACGGCACCGACTGTGGAATATGAAGTTGAACTGACCAATGGCGATGTTGTCTATGTGGATAACCCATCCGAGTTGCCGGCGCTCAACTATATCGAAGAGATGCGTGAGCCTATCGTCGAAGCCAATATTCTGGTGCCCAAAGATTACCTGGGCAACGTGATCACTCTGTGTGTTGAAAAGCGCGGTGTGCAGAAGAATATGGTTTACCACGGCAACCAGGTAGCACTGACCTATCATATTCCGGCGGCCGAAGTCGTGATGGACTTCTTTGACAGGCTTAAGTCCACCAGTCGTGGCTATGCTTCGCTCGAGTACAATTTTGTCTACTTCCAGGCGGCCGACATGGTGCGTTTGGATGTGTTGATCAACGGCGACAGAGTCGATGCACTGGCGATGATCATCCACAGGGGCAACATACGCCACCGTGGTATCGCCCTGGTGGAGAAGATGAAAGAGCTGATCCCGCGGCAGATGTTTGATATTGCAATCCAAGCCGCAGTGGGCAGTCAGATTGTGGCCCGTTCGACCGTGAAAGCACTGCGTAAAGACGTAACCGCCAAGTGTTACGGTGGTGACGTTTCCCGGAAGAAGAAACTGCTGCAGAAGCAGAAAGAAGGTAAGAAACGGATGAAGCAGCTCGGTAACGTGGAAGTTCCACAGGAAGCCTTCCTGGCGGTATTGAAACTGAACGAGTGATCCTGTGGCGCCTCGGCGCCCTGGATAGCAACATCTCATTTGCGCCGCATTTTGCGGCGCTTTAGTTAGTTTAAGGGGAGACCTGTCCCTGGAACGGCAAATATGGGTAAACTAACTAAGGAAGGTGCGAACAAGTCCTCGTGGCACTCTGGCTTACACAGCAATTGGCGTTCAAGGCATCTGACTGAAGGCATGCCGGGGCCTGCCAAAGGCGGATAACGCCGAAAGCCGGTTGCTGTGCAAGCCCCGAAGGGCGTGGCTTACAAGCCTGCCTGCTGTGTTGTGCTTCTTGCAAAGGACTAGGGCCATTTGCTGCGAACCACGCCTTGCATCCAGGCTTGTAAGCCGACGCAGAGCACACATGGGACTTATTCGCACCTTCCCTAAAGCTGACAAGACTTATTCCAATTTAATACAAGGCAGGAGTTAAATAACCAATGGCAGCCTATTTTTCCATTATTCTGGTGCTGGTGACCTTGGTCAGTGGCCTTATCTGGGCGCTAGATGCCTTTGTGCTGGCCCCCAAGCGTCAGGCTAAACTGGCATTGGCCCAAGCGCAAAATGGCACCTTGACCGATGAAGTCACTGAAAAAATCATTCAGGAGCCAGGTTATGTGGAAACCTCCAAGTCCATTTTCCCTGTGATAGCCTTTGTGCTAATCCTGAGATCTTTTTTGTACGAGCCGTTTCAGATCCCTTCCGGCTCCATGATGCCAACCCTGCTGGTGGGTGACTTCATTCTGGTGGAAAAATTCAGCTATGGCCTGAAAGATCCTGTATGGCGCAGCAAGCTGGTGGAAACCGGCGAGCCGGAGCGCGGCGATATCATAGTATTCAAATACCCTAAAGATGAGCGGGTCGATTACATCAAACGGGTTATCGGTTTGCCAGGCGATAAGATCATCTATCGCAACAAGGAACTCTATATTCAGGAAGCCTGTAAGGAGCAACAACCTTGTCCAGGCCCTAAACTGGTATTGAGAGCACCGGTCAATAAAGGCGAATTCCAGGATGATGGCGTGGATCTGCTGCGTTTTCGCGAGCAACTGGGTGAGGTGACACACGATATTCTGATCAACCCGGCCCGCCCTGAGCCATCGGCCTTCTATTACCGTGAGCCAGGCTTTGCTCAAGGGGAGTTTGTCGTACCTGAAGGCCACTATTTTGCCATGGGTGATAACCGCGACAACAGTACCGACAGCCGTTTCTGGGGCTTTGTGCCTGAAGCCAACCTGGTGGGTAAGGCTGTGGCAATCTGGATAAGCTTTGAGTTTGAGCGCCAGCCTCAGGATTGGTTACCTACCTGGGTGCCAAGCGGTGTGCGTTTTGAACGTGTAGGTGGTTTGAAGTGAGAGAACCTGTGAAGAATTTTGCCCGTCTGTGTCGTACTCTGGGGTATGAATTCAATAACATGGCGCTGCTGGAGCAGGCCATGACTCACAGAAGTGCGGCCAACAAGCATAACGAGCGGTTGGAATTTCTCGGTGACTCTATCCTGTCGATAGTGATTTCCGATGCCCTGTATCATCAGTTCCCCAAGGCGACCGAAGGCGATCTCAGCCGGATGCGTGCCACCTTGGTGCGCGGTGACACCCTGGCACAAATCGCCAAGGAGTTTAAGCTGGGTGACTATCTGACCCTGGGCCCGGGCGAACTCAAGAGCGGCGGGTTTCGCCGCGAATCCATTCTCGCCGATGCGGTGGAGGCCATCATAGGTGCCATCTACCTGGACTCAGATCTGGAAACCTGTCGACCACTGCTCTTGGGCTGGTACCAGCAGCGACTGAAGGCGATTCAACCCGGGGTCAGCCAGAAAGATGCCAAGACCCAGTTGCAGGAGTACCTGCAGGGCTATAAGAAATCTCTGCCTGAGTATAAAGTGGTGGCGGTTTCCGGCGAGGCGCATGATCAGACCTTTACCGTAGAATGTCGTATCGAAGAGCTGGCTCAAGCCGTATCCGGCACCGGCAGTTCACGCAGAAAAGCCGAGCAGCAAGCCGCTGCTGGGATATTGGAGTTACTGAAAAAATGAGTAAGACCCCAGAGGTACCGGCCCAGGAGCCGAGCCTGGATGAACTGCTGGCCAAGATGAACCAGCAGTCACCGACACCCGCCTATGATGTTACCTACTGCGGTATGGTGGCCATAGTCGGTCGCCCCAATGTCGGCAAGTCCACCTTGCTCAACCGTTTGCTCGGCCAAAAGGTGAGTATCACCTCCCGTAAGCCGCAAACCACCCGCCACAGGATCATGGGGATCCACACCGAAGGCCCATCGCAGATAGTCTTTATCGACACCCCCGGATTGCACATAGAGGAAAAGCGCGCCATCAACCGTTTGATGAACCGCGCTGCCGCCAGCTCGCTGGCCGATGTCTGCATGGTGATCTTTGTGGTCGATGGCCTCAACTGGACCGCTGATGACGAAATGGTGCTCAATAAACTGCGTCATGGCGGCAGTGAGCGCAAGACAGTGCTGGCAGTGAACAAGGTCGACTATATCAAGGATAAGGAGACACTGTTTCCGCACCTGGAAGCCCTGGGACAGAAGTATGCCTTCGATGAAATTGTGCCCATCTCTGCCAAGTCGGGTACCAATGTCGGCCGCTTGATGTCGCTGGCGAAAGAGTCACTGCCCGAGAGCGTGCACTATTTCCCGGAAGATTATATTACCGACCGTTCACAACGCTTTATGGCCTCTGAAATCGTCCGTGAAAAACTGATGCGTTTTCTCGGTGATGAACTGCCTTATGATGCCACGGTGGAAATCGAGCAGTTCAAGATGATGGAGAATGGCGTCTATCAGATCAATGCGCTTATTCTGGTTGAACGCGACGGCCAGAAACGCATGGTGATCGGCAAGAAGGGCGAGCGGATCCGCACTATCGCCACTGAGGCCCGCAAGGACATGGAGCAGTTATTTGATAACAAAGTGTTCCTGGAAGTCTGGGTCAAGGTGAAGTCGGGCTGGGCCGATGATGAACGTGCCCTTCGCAGCCTGGGTTACGGCGAAGACTGAGGCCGACTATGCTGCGAGGCTATGTGCTGCACGCCCGGCCCTATCGGGAATCCAGCATGTTGTTGAACCTGCTGGTGGATGGCCTTGGTCGGGTCGACGCCGTTGCCAGAGTCGGCAGTGGCAAGCGCTCGATAAAGAGCATAGTGCAGCCGTTTCAGCCGCTGCTGTTCCAACTGAGTGGCCGCAGCGACCTCAGAACCCTGACTCAAATTGAGAGTGCGTCCCCGGCAGTGCCCCTGTCCGGGGACGCTTTATATGCGGCCATGTACCTCAATGAACTCTTGGTGCGGGTACTGGGCAACCACCAGAGTGGCGAAGCGCTGTTTTTCAGTTATCATCAGAGCCTGCTGGCGCTGGCCAAGGGCTTTGAGCAGACAACACTGCGTTATTTCGAGCTCAGACTCTTATCCGAGCTTGGCTGCATGCCCTCATTGGTGAAGGATGCTGATGGCGCCGATATCCAAGCCGATGGCTGCTACAGATTCATTCCTGAACAGGGGTTCATCCCCTTTATTGGTGATGCCAAGCGGCAAGAGGCACTGCCGGGAAGCACTCTATTGGCATTGGCAGAAAACCGCCTTCAGCAAGGGGATTGGCAAGCCGCCAAAGTCTTGACCCGGCAATTGCTCCGGCCACTGCTCGGTGATAAGCCACTGCTCAGCAGGCAGTTGTTTGCCCGCCGGGGGGAAAATTCGTCAAGGGCCCCACAGCCGCCCAGCCGAGGAGAGAAATGAGCTCTTCAGCCCGCTTTTTTCAAATGCTGCCGTTACAATGGCAGAGAATAGAAACTGCTTTTATACCGCCGATCAGGCTGGTGCATTCCAGTAATTATCAAGGAGTTAAAGATGAATAGAATCTTGTTAGGGGTGAATATAGATCATATCGCCACCTTGCGGCAGGTGCGTGGCACCCATTACCCGGATCCTGTGCATGCAGCGGCCGTGGCCGAGCACGCCGGCGCCGAGGGGATCACTATCCATCTTCGTGAAGACAGACGCCACATAGTGGATCGCGATGTCTACCTGCTGGCCAAGACGCTCAAGACCCGGATGAATCTGGAAATGGCGGTCACCGAAGAGATGCTGGATATCGCCTGTGAGGTTAAGCCTGTCTATGTATGTCTGGTGCCGGAGAAACGTGAAGAGCTTACTACAGAGGGCGGCTTGGACGTTGCCGGTCAGCAGCCGAAAATCGCCGCGGCGGTTAAACGTCTGGCCGAGCAGGGCATTAAGGTATCACTCTTTATCGATGCCAACCGCGAGCAGATAGATGCCGCCGTAGCCGTGGGTGCGCCCGTGATAGAAATTCATACCGGCCGCTACGCCGACGCCCATAGCGCCGAAGAGGAGAGCGAGGAGTTGGCCCGTATCACGGAAATGGCTGCCTATGCTCATGGCAAGGGCCTGGTGGTCAACGCAGGGCACGGGTTGCACTATCACAATGTGAAGCCGATAGCTGCCATCCCCGAGTTGCATGAGCTGAATATCGGCCACGCCATCATAGCCAGGGCGGCGATAGACGGCCTGGACAAGGCGGTCAGAGATATGAAGCAACTCATGCTGGAAGGTCGCAGAGGCGAGTAATGGCTGTGCTGGGACTGGGAACCGACATAGTGGAAATCGCCCGCATTGAGGCTCAGTTGGAGCGGGGCGGAGATAGGCTGGCCAAACGGGTGCTGACCGAGGCCGAATATGCCCGCTTTCAGACGCTGAGCGAACCGGCGCGATTTCTGGCCAAGCGCTTTGCGGCCAAGGAAGCGGCTGCCAAGGCGCTGGGAACCGGAATAGGCCGTGGAGTCTCGTTTCAGCATATTCATATCAGCAATAATGCTGATGGTGCGCCCCAGCTTGAATTCAGTGATGGCGCGCACCAGCGCCTGGAAACACTGGGCGCCAAGCGGGCACTGCTGTCCATTGCCGATGAACGTCACTATGCGGTGGCGACTGTTATCTTAAGCGACTAGCACAACTAAGCCTTGCCTGGTACTGAGGGCCTTGTCCAAGTCTGTTAGACTGGCTGTTTGTCAGGTTTGTCAAAGTACAGTTTGTCAAAGCATGAGAGGAGCCGAGAGGCTCCTTTTTTATGGCGTTGTCACAGGTTAATTGTTGCGGTACTCTCAAACCATCAGGTGTATTAATCGCATCTGAGTACAGGCACTTATCTGAAGCTCAAGTATATGGGCCTGCACCGGAATCAAATAGACACTCGAGGTCCCTGCTTGGCGGGAGGAGAATAATAACAAAACCAAGGAGAGCGTCATGAAGTCGGCTGTTGAACAGTTGTCCACTTATAAGAGTGTGCATCTGAACCCTACCAATATCAAAACTCATTTTATCGGTATCCCATTGATTATCTGGTCAGTATTTTTAATGCTGTCGTTGTGGCGCCTGCCTTTTTCAAGTGGCACTCTCAGCGTCGCCATGTTGCTGGCTGTTGGGGTGATGCTTTATTACATCAAGCTGCATTGGCGTTTGGCGCTGGGACTGGCACTGTTTATCCTGCCGGTGATTCTGACAACCGAATGGCTCTATACCCTGGGCTATGCCAGTATTTGGTTGGGCATAACGGTTTTTGTCATAGGTTGGATATTCCAGTTTATTGGCCACAAGTATGAAAAGGCCAAACCGGCTTTTATCGATGATCTTAACCAACTGCTTATTGGCCCCTTTTTCCTGATGGCCGAAGTGTTTTTTATGCTGGGGCTGGAAGGTGAGTTGGATAACACCATCACCGCGATAGCCCGGGACAAACGCCGGGCACTGGAAGCCGCCAAAAGGGCAGCCAATACTGCCCAATGACTCAGCTCAAAGTGGGTTGAGTTTCAGGATGGGCGATAAAACTGCGGCATGATCCGCACTGTCTTGATCATGTTGTCGGCCACTTCCACCACTTCCATCGGGTAACCCGCGAGCCTCAGGCTGGTATTGGCCTGGGGTATCTCTTCCAGATATTCCAGAATCAAACCATTGAGGGTCTTGGGGCCGTCGGTGGGGAAGTCCCATTCCATCTCTTTGTTGAGATCGCGGATATTGATGGTGGCATCGATCAGGAAGCTGCCATCCTGCTGCGGGGTAATATCTTCGCTGGGAGTAGTGACCATGGAAGTGGTAAAGTCACCGACGATTTCCTCAAGAATATCTTCCAGTGTCACCAATCCTTGAATATCACCGTATTCATCCACCACCAGGCCTATGCGTTCCTTATTGTGCTGGAAGTTGGCCAATTGCACGTTGAGCGGTGTGCCCTCGGGAATAAAGTACAGCTCTTTCACGGCTCTAAGTAGCGAGGATTTACTGAACTGCTCCTTGGACTGCAGTCTCAAGGCATCACGCAGATGCACAAAACCCACGGCATCATCTATGTTGTCACGATACAAGAGTACCCGGGTATGCGGGCTCTGAATAACCTGCTTGTTGATACTCTTGAAGTCATCATTGATATTGATGGCATAGAGCTCGGAGCGGGGCACCATGATGTCTTCCACTGTGACCTTTTCCAGATCCAGAATCGACAACAGCATCTCCTGGTGGCGTCTTGGGATCAGGGCCCCGGCTTCATGTACTACTGTGCGCAGCTCTTCCTGGCTCAGGGCATCATCGGCACGGATGGAGCGTATTCCCATCAGCCTGAGAATAAAGGAGGTGATAATATTGACGCTCTTGACCAGAGGCGAAAACAGCCATAGCAACCACTTGAGTACCAGGCTGGAGGGGAAGGCGATACGTTCGGGGTGCAACGCAGCCACAGTTTTGGGCGTCACTTCGGCAAACACCAATACCACAAGTGTCAGTACCCCGGTGGCTATGGCCAATCCCAAGTCGCCCCAGAGTCGAATCCCTAAAATAGTGGCGATTGAGGAGGCTAGGATATTGACCAGGTTGTTGCCTATGAGGATCAGGCCTATGAGCCTATCGGGGCGGTCCAGCAACTTAATGGCGCGTCTGGCGCCCTTGTGACCATTATTGGCCAGATGACGTAACCTGTAGCGGTTTAGGGTCATCATGGCGGTTTCCGAACCGGAAAAATACGCCGAAATCAGGATTAACAGCAGTAGAATTATCAGGAGTATGCCGGTCGATATATCGTCCAAAAAGGGGCCCCGTCAGGAATAGCGAAAGTTAGTAAATACTGGCAATTGGATGGAGTGTCAAGTCAGGCAAAGGTCTAGGCCTTGCCCGACTCGACTCAGATTAGCTCAGGATCAGCTCTTTGACGATGCGGGCGCCAAAGTAAGCCAGGGAGAGCAGGCTGGCGCCTGTCAGACTGTAGATCACCGCCGTGCGGATACGGCAACCCACGGTATATTGCTGCCACAACATGGCGATATAGACGAACCAAGCCAGAATGGAAAGTACCGCCTTGTGCCCCTTGCCATCGGCAAACATATCATCAAGGAAGATAAAGCCGGTGGCGAGCGACAGACTCAGCAAAATCACCCCTATGATGATCAGGTGGTACAACTGCTTTTCGACCGTCATCAGCGGCGGAATAGCCGGGCTCAACATCAGCTGCTTTTTCTTCAGCTTGTTCTGGATAACGGCCAGCTGGATGGCATAGAGTGCCGCTATCATCAAGGCACTGTAGGCCATCAGTGACAACACCACATGGACCAACACTTCGGGGTGCAGCTCAAAATGGGTAATGTATTTGGGCGGCAGCAGCCATAGCAGGGCTACGGATATCACAGAGCAGGCATACACAACAGGCACCAAGACTATGACCTTGATACGGGAAAGCACCAGAGTGAATGCCAAAGCGATGATCCAGTTAACCATGGATATCACATTGGTCAGGCTGAAGTTCTGGCCATCGGCGGTAAAGATCGCCTGGTACAGGGCTGCGGCGTGCAGTATCACACCCAAGGCGGCAAAACCGGCTACGGCGCGGCGGTTGGGCCCCTCGGCATGAAATAAGCGGCTTGTCACTAATATCAGCGCTATGCTGTAGAAAAACATCGCGGCAGCAGAGAGAATGACCATCTGGGATTAACCTATCCTTATGTGTAATTGGCCTCTGTGGGCGGCATCGGAAAAACTTGTTTGCGTTAGAATAACATGAGCCGTCGGTAATTGGGCAGTGACCCAGACGACAAAATTATGCAGTTCCCGACAGTTAGTGCATAAAATACGGCAATTGGTTCCCACCCGCATTAAGGCAAAATGTTTATTTGCACCTTGATAAGCGTCTATTTAACCCCATCTTGAGAACAGGGCTGCATTAATACCCCGGCATAGTTATAATACGCCCCATCATTTTACATTCATAAACGGTATAGAACTGGACGATGTTTGAGAATCTCACCGACAGATTGTCCCGCACCCTGAAAAATATCAGTGGTCGGGGTCGCTTGACTGAAGAGAACGTGAAGGACACCCTGCGCGAAGTTCGTATGGCATTGCTGGAGGCCGATGTGGCCCTGCCTGTGGTGCGGGAATTTGTCAGCAGCGTCAAAGAACGTGCCGTTGGCCAGGAAGTGGCCAAGAGCCTGACCCCGGGCCAGGTGTTTGTCAAAATTGTCCAGAGTGAACTGGAAAAAGCCATGGGTGAGGCCAATGAGGCCCTCAACCTGGCCGCCCAGCCACCTGCCGTATTGATGATGGCGGGCCTGCAGGGCGCGGGTAAAACCACCAGTGTCGCCAAGTTGGGTAAGTTCCTGCGTACCAGACAGAAGAAGTCTGTGCTTGTGGTCAGTGCCGACGTATACCGTCCAGCGGCGATCAAGCAGCTGGAAACCCTGGCCAATGAAGTTGAAGTCGAATTTTTCCCATCGGACGTCAGCCAGAAACCGGTGGATATCGCCAATGATGCCATCGCTTACGCCAAGCGTAAGTTTATCGATGTAGTGATTCTGGATACCGCCGGTCGTCTGCATGTGGACGAGGCGATGATGGATGAGATCAAGGCGCTGCACGCTGCGGTCAAGCCGGTTGAAACCTTGTTTGTGGTCGATGCTATGACAGGTCAGGATGCGGCTAATACCGCCAAGGCCTTTAATGAAGCGCTGCCGCTGACCGGGGTGATCCTCACCAAGGTGGATGGTGATGCCAGAGGCGGTGCCGCCCTGTCCATTCGCCATATTACAGGTAAACCCATTAAGTTCCTTGGGGTCGGTGAGAAGACTGATGCCCTTGAGCCTTTCCATCCAGACCGGGTCGCTTCCCGTATTCTGGGGATGGGAGACGTGTTGTCGCTCATCGAAGAAGTTGAGCGCGGTGTCGATAAGGAAAAAGCTCTTAAGCTGGCCTCAAAAGTGAAGTCCGGCGGCAGTTTTGACCTGGAAGACTTCCGTGAGCAGCTGCAACAGATGAAGAATATGGGCGGCATGATGGGGATGCTGGAAAAACTACCCGGTGTCGGTCAACTGCCTCCCGATGCGTTGGCGCAGGTGCAAAACGGTAAGCTCACAGGTCAGATGGAGGCTATTATTAACTCCATGACGCCAGATGAGCGTAAGCGCCCGGATATGATCAAGGGCTCGCGTAAACGCCGCATCGCCGCCGGTTCCGGCACTCAAATTCAGGATGTAAACCGCTTGCTGAAGCAGTTTACCCAGATGCAGAAAATGATGAAGAAAATGTCCGCCAAGGGCGGCATGCATAAGATGATGCGTGGCCTGGGAGGCATGTTGCCTCCGGGAATGAAATTCCCCGGCCGCTGATACCAAATGACCTTACCGGGAAGGTGCAAACCTTCCTTAGCTATTGTCCCGCTTGGGATAAGCTGTGAATGGGCGTTGTAAAATTAGCCGGGATCGGTTGCATTCGCCCGAAAGTCAGGTAAAATCTTCCGGCTTTCTATCTGGGACTCTTCGCGAACACGGGGTTCCAGTTTTTATTTTTGCTGAAAAGCAAATCATTAGAGGATAAAGAACGCATGGTTACCATTCGTTTAGCTCGTGGTGGCGCGAAAAAGCGTCCATTTTACAACATCGTTGTTGCTGATAGCCGCAATGCCCGTGACGGTCGTTTCATCGAACGTGTAGGTTTCTTCAACCCTCTGGCCAAAGGCCAGGAAGAAACTCTGCGCCTGGATCTGGACCGTGTTGAGCACTGGGTTTCAAACGGTGCTGCAACTACAGAACGCGTAGCAAAACTGATCAAAGACGCTCGTAAAGCAGCTGCTTAATAGCGTTTAAGGTATAGATTGATGAGCAGTAACCCACAGCCAATCGTGTTGGGCAAACTTGGTTCCAGCTATGGCATTAAAGGTTGGCTGAAAATCACCGCCTATACCGATTCTGTTGAAGGTATTTTTGACTATTCACCTTGGCTCATTAAAGAACAGGGCGAATGGCGTGAAGTGAAGGTCACCCAGTGGCGCTATCAGGGCAAGGCGGTTGTTGCCGCACTTGAAGGGGTAGAGACGCGGGAGCGGGCGCAGATGCTCACTAACTGTGAGATCGGCATACTGCCTGAGCAGATGAAAGACCTGCCGGAAGATGAATTCTACTGGCGTGATCTTATCGGCTGCGAAGTGATCAACACCAAGGGCTACAACATGGGCAAGGTCGATCAGATCGTGGAAACAGGATCCAACGACGTCTTGCTGGTGAAGGCCAACGCCAAAGATAGCTTTGGCAAAGCGGAACGTATGATCCCCTTTGTCACCGAACAGTTCATCAAAGAGGTGAGCGTTTCGGCAAAACAGATTTTAGTGGATTGGGATCCGGACTTCTGAGTCGAGGAAACAGCTTATGTGGTTAGGGGTAATCACCCTGTTCCCGGAGATGTTTCGAGCAGTAACAGACTTTGGCGTGACGGGTCGGGCCGTGAAGAATGGCCTGCTGGAAGTACAGACGTGGAATCCCAGGGATTTCACCCATGACAGACACAACACTGTGGACGACAGACCTTATGGTGGTGGTCCCGGAATGTTGATGATGGTTCAGCCCCTTCGCGATGCCATTCATGCAGCCAAGGCTGCGGCAGGTGAGGGAGCCAAGGTGATATATCTGTCACCTCAGGGACGCAAGCTGACTCAGCAAGGCGTATCTGAGCTGGCACAATCATCCAAGCTGATCCTGGTGTGCGGTCGCTACGAAGGTATCGATGAGCGCATCATTCAGACGGAAGTGGATGAGGAGTGGTCGGTTGGTGATTACGTGCTCTCGGGCGGTGAATTGCCGGCAATGACCCTGATAGATTCGGTTTCGAGACTGGTTCCCGGCGTGCTGGGCAAACAGGCCTCGGCAGAGCAGGATTCCTTCTCTGACGGATTATTGGATTGTCCTCACTATACCCGGCCTGAATGTCTCGATGGACTGGATGTTCCGGCGGTGTTACTCAGCGGCAACCACGAAGAAATTAGACGCTGGCGTCTACAGCAGAGTTTGATAAGAACACTGCAGCGACGACCAGAATTATTTGAAAATCTAGCTCTGACTGACGAACAGACGACTCTATTAGCGCAGTTCGTTGACGCAATGGACTCAGCCTAGTCGCAGCTCAGTTAATTCTAGAACGGAGTAAGTTATGAACAACATCATTAAAATGCTCAACGATGAGCAAATGAAAAAAGACGTACCTGAGTTCGGTGCCGGTGATACCGTAGTCGTTCAGGTTCGTGTTAAAGAAGGTGACAAAGAGCGTCTGCAGGCCTTTGAAGGCGTGGTTATCGCTAAGCGTAACCGCGGTCTGCACTCTGCATTTACCGTACGTAAGATCTCTAATGGTGAAGGTGTTGAGCGTGCTTTCCAAACGCACAGCCCACTGATTTCCAGCATCGAAGTTAAGCGTCGTGGTCGCGTTCGTCGCGCCAAGCTGTACTATCTGCGTGAGCGTTCAGGTAAGTCTGCACGTATCCGTGAGAAGCTGGCTACTAAGTAAGCCGCTACATAAAGACGCAAGTGTTCGCACAGAGACCCGCCTATATGGCGGGTTTTTGTTTTCTCTTTCGCTGCTCCATGAACTGGCGACAGCAGATTGCTATCGCGCAAGTCAGCCAAGCTCACAATCCTGCACGCCTGCACAGACTAAGTGCCCAGCCTAATGCTCCCACCTTTGCGACGACATGAAAATTTTTTCTGGTTTCGCCCTTGATCTCTTGGCCCAGTCTCGGCATAGTGTAATGACGTAATGGTGTACCGCTACAATGGTGCAATTGAGACAGTCGCGCAAATTAATTTCAGGTGATCAGAATGCAGTCCAGTAATATAGAGAATGTGCACATCAGTGCCGAACAAGTCCTCATAACTCCCGAAGAACTCAAGCAGCAGTTGCCACTTTCTGATCACGGTTATCGCTATATTCTCAGTGCCCGCAAGACGGTTTCCGACATAGTTCACAAGCGTGACAACCGGGTGTTGGTCGTCACCGGCCCTTGCTCTATTCACGATATTGAGTCGGCCAAGGAATATGCCCTCAAACTGAAAAAGCTCCATGACGAGCTCAAGGACCAGTTTTTTATCCTGATGCGGGTCTACTTTGAAAAGCCCCGAACGACTGTGGGCTGGAAAGGGATGATCAATGATCCCGATATGGATGAGTCCTTCAATATTGAAAAAGGGTTGCGGATGGCGCGGGAGTTAATGCTGTTTCTGGCCGAACTCGAGTTGCCGGTTGCCACCGAAGCGCTGGATCCCATCAGTCCGCAATATATTTCCGAGCTGGTGACCTGGTCAGCCATAGGCGCCAGAACCACAGAATCACAAACCCACAGGGAGATGGCCTCCGGGCTTTCCATGCCGGTAGGGTTCAAGAATGGCACGGATGGCAATCTGGGGGTGGCCATTAACGCCCTCAAGTCGGCGGCCAGCAGTCATAGATTTATGGGGATCAATCAACAAGGGCAGGTGGCTTTGCTGCAAACCGCCGGTAACCCGGACGGGCATGTGATCCTGCGGGGTGGGGCGGGCCCCAACTATGACGCCGATTCGGTGGCCGAGTGTGAACGGCAGCTGCATGGTGCTGGGCTCAATGCCAGACTGATTATCGACTGTAGTCATGGCAACTCCAACAAAGATCATCGGCGGCAACTGCCTGTGTGCCGGGATGTATTTGACCAGATAGCGGCGGGCAATCGCTCCATCATAGGTTTGATGTTGGAAAGCCATCTGTTTGCCGGTAATCAGGCCTGTGACAAGCCGCTTGCCGAGCTTGACTATGGGGTTTCGGTCACTGATGCCTGCATAGATTGGCAGGATACGGAGCAACTGCTCAGGCAAGGGGCGGCGCAACTGAGTTCTATTTTACCCACTCGCTTTGATATGCTCAGGGTGGCAAATGGCTGACGGAAGATTTGAGATGAGTGAGAAAACCACGGCAGAGCTGGAAAAGTTACGCGGACTGATTGACGGCGTCGACCAAGAGTTACTCAAGTTGCTGCGTCAGAGGCTGGATCTGGTGGCCCAGGTCGGCGCGGTCAAACACAATGCCGGCCTACCCATCTATGCACCGCAGCGGGAGGCCGCCATGTTGGCCAAGCGCCGTGCAGAAGCCGAAAGTCTGGGGGTATCGCCGCAGTTGATAGAAGATGTGCTCAGGCGCCTGATGCGGGAATCCTATCTCAACGAGAAGGATGTGGGTTTCAAGCAGGTGAACCAGGATATCAACAAGGTGGTGATTATCGGCGGTCGTGGCCAGTTGGGCACTCTGTTTGCCCAGATGCTGACGCTCTCAGGCTATCCAGTACATCTGCTCGATAAAGATGATTGGGATAATGCCGATGCTATCCTCGACGGGGCCGGTCTGGTATTGGTCACTGTGCCGATTGCCATTACCTGTGAGCTTATTCGCTCCCGTTTACAAGGCTTGCCCAAGGATTGCATTCTTGCGGATCTGACCTCGATAAAGTCGGAGCCGCTGCAAGCCATGCTCGAGGCCCACAGCGGACCTGTGGTGGGGCTTCATCCCATGTTTGGCCCGGATGTGGGCAGCCTCGCCAAGCAGGTTGTCGTAGTGTGCCATGGCCGGCAGAGTGAGGCCTATGCCTGGCTGCTGGAGCAGATAGCTATCTGGGGAGCACGGCTGGTGGAAGCGGATGCCGGTAAGCATGATAAGGCGATGCAACTGGTGCAGGCGATGCGCCACTTCTCCAGCTTTGTCTATGGCCTCAACTTGTGCCGGGAGCAGGCCGATCTCGATAGTCTGCTGCAGTTCAGCTCGCCGATTTACCGGCTGGAGTTGGCCATGGTCGGTCGCTTGTTTGCTCAAAGCCCAGAGCTTTACGCCGATATCATCTTCGCCCAGCAGGAGAGTCTGGGTGCTATCTCCGACTATCTGGACAACTATGCCGGCGCTTTGGCTATGCTCAAGGCCGGTGACAGAGATGGCTTTGTGCGCCAGTTCCGTGAGGTGGCCGAATGGTTCGGTGACTTTGCACCACAGTTTCGCAGCGAGAGCCGCAGCATGCTGCAGTCGGTCAATGATATGAAGAGTCACTGATCTCAAGGCCGTTAACTCAGCCGACGGTGCAACGCGATTTATCCAAGGGAGCCTTCTAGGCTCCTTTTTCATTTGTATCAGCCAGATAGAAGTCAAAAAGCCATTTGTTCAGCAATCGCTTAAGGTGATCCCCTTCAAGCTTTGTGACTCACGTTCTTTCGTCTGAGCGATGAAAGAGTACACTGATTTAAAACATGCAAAAATAAAGCATGATTAAAGGAGATATGCCGTGTTTTGTATTCAGTGTGAGCAAACCATTCGAACCCCGGCCGGTAATGGCTGCAGCTATGCCCAGGGGATGTGCGGTAAATTGGCCGCGACCTCGGATCTGCAGGATCTGTTGATTTACATGTTGCAGGGGCTGTCGGCCTATGCTGTCAAACTCCGGGAGTTTGAGGTTATCGATCCGCAAGTCGATACCTTTGTGCCCAAGGCATTTTTCGCCACTCTGACCAATGTCAACTTCGACGATGAGCGGATTAGCGAATATGCAAAAGAGGCCGCTCGCTTGCGAGATCAGTTAAAGCAGCGCTATCTGAAGCTTTGCGAACAAAGGGGCGTGACACCCGAGCCTATGTCCGCCGCGGCGACTCTGCTGCTGGGGGCGTCCAAGGCCGAGCTGTTACAACAGGCCAAAGTGGCTGCGCCCAACCGAGGTGATGACCTCAATGAAGATATTCTCGGTCTGCGACTCCTGTGCCTCTATGGCCTGAAAGGGGCGGCGGCCTATATGGAACACGCCCGGGTTCTGGAGCAGACCAGCAGCGAAGTGGCCGGTCGTTTCCACGAGATCATGGCCTTTCTGGCGACTGACAGCACAGATGCTGACAAGCTGTTTGCCACCGCGATGGAGATAGGTCAGCTCAACTATTCTGTGATGGCTATGCTAGATGCCGGTGAAACCGCGGCCTTTGGTCATCCAGAGCCGACTCAGGTCAACACCAAGCCGGTGAAGGGCAAGGCAATCTTGGTATCGGGCCACGATATGAAAGATCTCGAGCTCATCCTGCAACAGACAGAAGGCAAGGGTATCAATGTCTATACCCATGGTGAGATGTTGCCGGCGCTGGCCTATCCCGAACTGAAGAAATACCCGCATCTGGTGGGGAACTACGGCAGCGCCTGGCAAAATCAACAGAAGGAATTTGCCAACTTCCCCGGCGCCGTGGTGATGACCTCCAACTGCATTATCGACCCTAATGTCGGTCAGTATGCCGACCGCATCTTTACCCGCAGTATCGTTGGTTGGCCGGGCGTGACTCACCTGACCGGCGACGATTTCAGTGCCGTTATCGACAAGGCACTGGCGCTTGAAGGCTTTGCCTATGATGAGATCCCCCATATGATCACCATAGGTTTTGCCCGCAACGCTTTGATGAATGCGGCGCCTGCCGTGGTTGAAAACGTCAAGAACGGCAATATCCGCCACTTCTTCCTGATTGGCGGCTGTGATGGTGACAAGGCCGAGCGCAGCTACTTCACCGACCTTGCCAAGGCGGCCCCCAAAGACAGCCTGATCCTGACCCTGGGTTGTGGCAAGTACAAGTTCAACAAGCTCGAATTCGGTGATATCAACGGTATTCCCAGACTGCTGGATATCGGCCAGTGTAACGACGCCTACTCGGCGATTCAGCTGGCGCTGGCACTGTCTGAGATATTTGAGTGTGATATCAATGAATTGCCGCTGAGTCTGGTGCTGTCCTGGTTTGAGCAGAAGGCGATAGTGGTCCTGTTGACCTTGTTGTCACTGGGAGTGAAGAACATACGTACCGGCCCAACTCCGCCGGCTTTCCTGACCGCCAATTTGCTGAAGGTACTGGAAGATAAGTTCGGCCTGCGCAATGTTGGCACGGTTGAGGAAGACCTGGAGGCGATTCTCGGCGCCGCTTGATGCGTATCTCTTGAGGCCGGAATGCCTGCGGCATTCCGGCCATTTCTTTCTCTGTAGAGGGAGTTTCGATGACACTCAATCCATTACAAGTTTCGCCGGCAATCAGTCAATTTCAGGCTGGTCAATGGGTTCCCGGAGAGCTGCGGCTCATTTGTGTCGCCCGCTGGCAGGAAACCCCGGATGTGGTGAGTTTTCGTTTTAAAGCGGCCCAGCCGCTGTCTTTTCATTTCAAGCCCGGGCAGTTTGTAGCATTGCAATTGGAGATTGCCGGTGAGGAGTATCGCCGCTGTTATACCATCTCCTCTTCGCCATCTCGGCCCAATTCTTTGATGCTGACCATTAAGAGGGTTGAGGGCGGCAAAATTTCCAACTACCTTATCGATAATCTTAAGCCGGGCCACAGCCTAATGGCTTCCGGGCCTTACGGCCAGTTCAACCTTATCGATATACCGGCCGAGCGCTATCTGTTTTTAAGCGCCGGTTGTGGCATTACGCCGATGTTTTCCATGAGTCGTTTTCTGACCGACAGCTATCTTGACAGCGATATCGCCTTTATTCACTGTGCCAGAAGCGAGCAGGATCTCATCTTCCGAGGCAGTTTGCGGGCCATGAACAGCCGTCACGATAACTTTAAGCTGGGCTATCTGCTGGAGCAGGGAGGTGAGACAGCCTCAGTCTCCGGGGACCTTGCCGAGTGCCCTATGTTACCGGGACGCCTGAGCTTGGCGGCACTGGAACAACTTGTGCCGGATTATCGCCAGCGCACCGTGTATGTCTGTGGCCCCGAGGCTTATATGACGGCCACAGAGCAGATGCTGGCGCAAGCAGACTTCGATATGACGCGCTTTCACAAGGAAAGCTTTGCTGAAAATACCTCGGCGCCCGCGGGTGACGGTTCGGCCAATTACCGCTTGAGTGTTGCCGGCCTTGAGCTCAGCATCAATGGTGAGCAGACCCTGCTAGAAGCGCTGGAGTCTGAAGGTTTGCCCATTATTGCCGCCTGTCGCAGCGGCGTTTGTGGCTCCTGTAAGTGCCGGGTTGTCTCCGGTGAGGTGGAAAGCAGCAGCCAGCAGACACTTAGCCAGGATGAGATTGACTCAGGTATGGTGCTGGCGTGCTCCAGCCGGGTGAAGAGTGATATTCAACTGGAAACCGGCCCCTTCTAATTCTGTTTCCGGCATTGCAGAAGTGGCGATCTCACAGTATGGTTAAAGCAGGGCAAGAGCTTTGGGCCCTGCATTCCAGATGTTGGCCGGAGACAGACTATGACCAGCTTACCCTCAGAAGCATTTGCCAGTGAAGATCGCAGCATGGGCCATTTTTTATATGCGCTTATGTGTGCCTTTCCGTTGTTTTTCCTGCCTGTGATCCTGAGCCTGTTGATTAACTTAAGCCAAAGGCAGGTCGCACCTTTGTCGCTGCTGGGCTCTCACTTGCGCTGGCAAAGGCGCAGTATTATGGGTTTGGCACTGCTACTGGCTATGGGCTACTGGGTCAATCCGCTGTGGCTCAGCCTCAGCTTGTGCGCCCTGGGGGTTATCTGGTTCAGCTACAGGATCTTCAAGGGCTGGCTCAGCCTCACAGATGGACAAGCCATGTAGCTCTTGTCTGCTACCAGGGAAGCGGTCAGCCTGATCGCAAGGAAATATGACGGACTATCAACTCTTCTGTGTGCTGGCGGCGCTGGCACTGATTATCTCGCTGTTATCCAGCCGTTTTCACTCACTGCAAGAAACCATTGCCATCACAGGCTTGGCCATGCTCCTTAGCCTGATTATCCTGGTGGTGGGTAAGTTGTTTGAGCTGGATATCCATATCAAAACCATTTCGGTATTGCAGCGCCTAGACTTTCAGGCGCTGTTGCTGAACGGTATGTTGGGTTTTCTGCTCTTCGCCGGTGCGCTGCAGATAAGGCTCAAGGTGCTGGCAAGCCAGAAATGGGAAATTCTCTGTCTGGCTCTGCTTGGTACTGTGATTTCCACTCTGATAGTGGCAGCGCTTTGTTTCTATTTGATGCCGCTGCTGGGGCTGGCGCTACCCTGGAGTTATTGTTTGTTGTTCGGGGCCTTGATATCACCAACCGATCCGATAGCGGTTTTGGCCATCTTGAAAAAACTCGGCGCGCCTGAGGATATTGCCATTCAGGTTGAGGGTGAGTCGCTGTTCAATGATGGCATTGGCCTGGTGCTGTTTGTTGCAGTCTCGCAGCTGGCTTTTTCCGCTGGGGCTCTGAGCCTGGCCGATGTCGGCGCGCTGTTTTTCCATGAGGCCGTTGGTGGCATTGCCTATGGCCTGGCGCTGGCCTTTGCGCTGCATCAACTGATGAAACTCACGGATGAAGAAACCCAGAGACTCTTGATTACCTTGGTGGTGCCGACCGCAGGTTATGTGATGGCAGAAAAGCTCTCGGTGTCCGGCCCTCTGGCCATGGTGGCCGCAGGAATCGTGCTGGGGAATTTCACCGTGCCAAAATGCTTTGGGGTCACGGGGAGAATATTGCTGCAAAGGTTCTGGGGCCTGCTTGAACACTTCTTCAATTCGCTCTTGTTCCTGCTATTGGGGCTCCTGTTGCTGTTGACCCATCTGGATATGCAACTCTGGTGGTTTGTGCTGCTGAGTATCCCTGTGGTGTTGTTGGCAAGATGTATCAGCGTGTACTTACCTTATCTGGGGTTCCGGCGTATGCGGCAATACAGCCAAGGCGCGGAGGGGATCCTGATCTGGGGCGGGCTCAAGGGCGGCCTGGCGCTGGCTATGGCCATGAGTATTCCGGCGGGGATAGTGCTGACCCCCGAGCTGGAGCTCAGGGATCTCTTGCTCGTAATGACCTATGCCGTGGTGGTCTTTTCTATCATGGTGCAGGGCTCAACGGTTTCCCGTTTGATCCGCCGAAGCCGCGAGGCGGCAGAGGCCGGTAAAGCCGCTGCCGAATCGACTCAGGCTGTCTGATACAGCTTGGCGATTAAGCCTGCATGTTGCTGTGGATGACGGACATCGGCTGCGATGATTAAACCATCTACTCCCAACGCCTTGATAGCCAAGGCCTGAGCCGTCAGTGTTTGCTCACTGCTGCTTGGGCTGAGGCACAGACTTGGATTTACCAATAGCGGTAAGTGGCTCTGGGTTTTTAGTTCCACCAAGGCGGCGAGATCCAACACAAGTTGTTCTGGTTGATTCAATCCACTGACCCCCGCATCACAAAGGATCAACTGCTGATTCCCGCCGGCGAGCAGGGTATCTGCGCTGGCCAGCCAATCCTGTTGGCAGGCCATGGGATTACGCTCCAATATCACCGGCAGGTTCTGTCCGCCAAGCGCGTTGAGCAGCTCTGTGTTGTACATCTGTTTGCCGCTGAGCAGTAGCATGTCGGCCGCGGTCTGGGCCAGAGCCAGATCTTCTGCATGCTCCAAGGTAACAATGCTCTGCAGCCCGGCTTGGTTTAACAGGCTCTGCAACTTGGGCAGTTGCTGTTTGGCATTGGGTTGGCGCGTCAGCGTGCTGAGAACCACGCCCTGAAATCCCGCTTCCCTGAGGGCCTTGGCGCTTGGCGCAAAGCTGGCTGCATCTATGGGGAGGTTCAGTTGCGCCAAGGCGGCGAACTGGCCTTGCCCCAGTTTGAGCTGACCGCAACTAATTTCTGTGCTTGCCGGTTTATAGTGGCGGGAATGTCTCTGGGGTGACGGTTTGGCGCTGTCCTGCCTGGAACTCTCAGGTTCAATCAACAGTTGGCTGTGACTCAGCTGGGTTGGCTCGACCGTCTCACAAGGGTAACAGCCAAGTACCTTGATAAAGCGGGTGAGCCGCTCAAGTTCGGCAAGTGCTTGCTGCATAGCTATGGATGCCAGATTGGCATCGACATCCAAATAAAACATCTCTTCCCAAGGCGTTCCCGGGATAGGGCGTGACTCCAGTTTACTCATATTGAGGTTGTGATCTTTAAGGATCAGCAAGGCTTCCACCAAGGCGCCCGGCTTCTGGCCGGTAGCCATTATCAGTGTGGTCTTGGCCGGCAATTGCTCCGGCACCTCTATCGCCTTGCGGGCCACTACGATAAAGCGGCTCTGGTTGATTTTTTGATTGGCCAGTTCCTGCTCCAGAGGTTCCAACTGGTAGAGGGCGCCGCCTTCACTGGAGCCGATAGCGGCCACAGTGTTATCGCCCTGGAGAACTTTTTCCATTGCCTCGGCGCTGCTGGCGCAATATTCCAGACGAAAGTCGGGATGGCGGCTCAGGTAGCGGCTACATTGGCTGATGGGTTGGGGGTGGGCGTAGACGGTTTTAATATCCACAAGTTTGCTTCCCGCTTTGGCCAGCAGACAGTGGCCCACTTCTATAGTGGTTTCACCCACAATAGCCAGGCTGGTGTGCTGCAACACATCGTAGACTTCGTTGATGGAGCCGGATGAAGTGTTCTCTATCGGTAGAAAACCATAGTCGGCATGGCCGGACTCGACGGCCTGCACTATATCATCGAAGTTCTGACAACCCAGATCCTGCATTTCTACCTGACGGCGTTGACAATAGCGGCTGGCGGCCAGGTAGGAGTATGAGCCTCTGGCGCCCAAATAGGCGATGCAGTATTGCTGTTTCTGGGTTTCGGGATTGGCTCTGCTCTGTAGGTAGGCCTGCTGGTTCAGTACAGAATCTTCAATAATGGCCTGGTACAGACTGATGACATAGTGGGCATCCAGCCCCTGTTCCCGCCCTTGGCGAACCAGCCTTGCCAAGAGTTCTTTTTCTCTCTGGGTATCACGGATAGGGCGAATGTCCACCTCTTTGCTGCGGGCGACTTCCAGGCTGAGTTGCCGGCGTTTGGCCAACAGTGCCAGCAGATCCCTGTCCAGTGTGGTGATGTCATCCCTTATTCGCTCCAGCGATGGTACTTTGTTCATTCTGACCTCTAAACCAGTAATACTCAGTGCATGATACAGACAAAAAAGCCTCCCGGGTGGGAGGCTTGGCAATTTTCATTTTCGTTTTTACACGTCAGGGCCGCCTCCGGGAATGAGGTGTAAAAAAGAAAATAAAAAACGAGCGATTGAGGTATTTCATGGCATTTAAGCTAAAACTATCCCCTTGGGCTGTCAATCAAAAAATCCTTGGGTTCAGCAATGAAAAGCGCACCCGGAGGTGCGCTGGTTAGTGGGAGATTGAAATATCAAGCTGCGTAATCCTCCTTATAATCATATTCGAACTCAGGTTCGGTGGCTTCGGTTTCCAAGGCACCACGCTGAGCTGCGGGTTTGTGGGTCAGGCGATTGAGCTGTTTTTCCAGCTTTTGTCCCATTGCATTTATGGCTGCGTAGAGATTTTCATGTTTCGCCTGGGCAAAAAGTTGTCCGTTGGCCAGTTTAATTGATGCTTCTATTTTAAAGAGTGGCCCTTCTGTGAGGATGATGACATGGGGATTAATCAACTGGGTATCGTAACGGTTCAGTTTGGCAAGGCGGCTCTCAACACGTTCACGGATAGCAGCTGTGACTTCAAATTGCTTGCTGGTGATCTTTAGCATATTGTCAAACCCTCTGTTGTTTCCTTGACTTCAGACTAACAATACCTGAGGTTAAAAATGTGATCCAGATCAATATTTATGGCGAGTCAGAGAGCGTTTGTCACTTATTTGATCACTTAGACAAGTTTGGATAATTTTGCCCCTAAAAGCCTTGAACCCTTGTCAATAAAGGGTCATATTCGATGAGATCACTGAGTATCAGTCCTTTCCGATTGCCTCCTTCCCTCGCTTTAAATATCATCATGTTTGTCATCTACAACTCTTTACCCTTATGCCGTTCGGGCCAAAACGGGTGATAACAGGAAGTACTTTATGAATAACAACGAAGTTAAAGTGAAGGTCTGGGATATACCTGTGCGGGTGTTTCATTGGGGTATGCTGCTGCTCTTGGCCGGGCTATGGTGGAGCGCCGATCAGGGGGAGATGAGTTATCACCAGTTGTTTGCCTATAGTCTGATGATCTTGCTTGTGGTGCGACTTATCTGGGGCTTTATCGGCAGCGACACAGCCCGTTTCAGCCACTTTGTCCGTCATCCCCGCCAGGCATTGGATTATCTTGCCAAGATGCGGGCCAAGCAGGCTCCTCATTCTTTAGGGCATAACCCTCTTGGGGGTTATATGGTGGTGCTATTGCTGGTCATCATCAGTCTGCAATTGGTGTCGGGTTTGTTTGCCACAGATGAGATATTTACTGAAGGGCCCTTGGTCTCCTATGTCAGCGGTGAAACCGCCAGTTGGTTTACCTGGTTACACAAGAAGAATTTCGATCTTTTATTGATCCTTGCCGGTATTCATGTGGCCGCCGTCTTGTTGCACCGCTTCAAAGGTGAAAAGCTGGTGGGGGCCATGTTCAGTGGCTATAAGCGCTTACCTGCTGCAGAAGCACAGCAGCCCAGATTTGCGTCTCTGATGTTGGCACTGGTGCTTTTGTTGGTGGTTGCCGTGCCTGTGGTGCACTTCTTGATGATGCCCGTGATCGGCATGTTGTAAGCTTCCAAGCATTAAAAAAGCCTGCTCAATGCAGGCTTTTTTAATGGAATCAACGAAAGAGCTTAGTCTTTCTTGTAGACGTCGTGGCAGCCTTTGCAGCTCTTGCCAACGGCACCGAAGGCTTTTTTCAGCTCATTCTTGTCGCCACCTTTGGCCGCTATGGCCAGGGCATCGGCATTGGTTTGCAGTTCTTTGAACTTGGCTTCAAAGTCAGCCTTGTCAGCCCAAATCTTGGCCAGGGCTTCAGTATTACCCTTGTCTGAACCGTCGATAAAGCCTTCCAGTGGCAGTTTCGCCAGGGCGGCCACATTGGCTGCACGCATAGCTGCAACATCGGCGTCAAAGTCTTTCTTGCCTTTGAGCATGGCACCGATATCACCGAAGTTATAGGCCATCAGGCTGAAACCAGACTGACGGTACTGGATGGCATCATCGCTGCTTTCAAAGTTGTGGGCCTGAACAGCTGTAGCGCTAAGCGCCGCGGTGGCGGCTAACATCAGTAAGTATTTTTTCATTATCATTCTCACAAGTTTGTGCGTTAATGTGACATTGCTTGGCTATTGTACACATTTTGTGTGACAGAGGGAGTAGGCTTTTTCAGTTTACATGTAAAGTTTTGTCAGTAACTGGCTGCTAAAACACGACTTTTTTTCGCAGGAAAACGAGGCTATACTGTGTTCACGTACCATTACGTGAACACGAATGAGTTTATATGCGCCCAGAATGGATATCAGTACTGGATAAGGTGCTGGCCCATAACAATCCAGAAGATCTTAATTGCCTGTTTGAGCTGCTGCTGACCGATGATGAAAGGCATGCCATCGCCGGCCGTTTAAAGGTGTTTCAGGTATTGCTTGAAGGGGAGATGAGTCAAAGACAGATAGCTGCCGAATATGAGGTGAGCATTGCGACAATCACCCGTTGCTCCAACTATTTGAAGCATATGCCCGCAGCGCTGAAAGAAAAGATCCGCACCTTGATCCTTTGAGTTACATCAGGGGCTGTCGCGGCAATTTGTGGCGGCGGTAGAGGTGACGCTGACTCAGAATATAGCTTCCCCAGGCACAAATGAGCAGCCCCAGCAGTTGGTACACTTCCTTATCTGCAAATCTCAACAGTAGCATGCCCGACAGTAACCAGAGGAAAGGCAATCCTGCATACAGGGGGTCGGGCCAAAATCCTCCCCGTCTCAGGCGTTTGGGATCGCTGCGTCTGTGACTCGAACGCAAATTGTAAATCCAGGCCGCGGCCAATATAAGCAAAACGGAACCCAGGATCCCAAGTAGGGGATCGAGTAGATAGAGTGCCAGACTACCGGTAAAAAAATACAGATAGGGCAGACTCTCATAGACCATTCTGGACAAGATCACGGGGCATTCCTTCGCATCCAGGTTATCTATTGATTCTAGTCCAAAGCAGGAGCCCCAGCCTTGTTTTCCAAAGTGGAATAAACAAAGAGTCCGGCATTGGCCGGACTCTCGATTGATATCAGTAGTAGGCGTCGGTGTGACTGGCTATCAACCGCGGCAGCCGCAACCACCGTTACCGTCACAACTTTCTTTCTTGGTGCCTTCTTCGGCATCTGAGCTACAGCAACCGCCATGCTCGTGATCATGACCGCCACAGCATCCGCCGTGATCATGGCCGTGACTACCGCAACCGCCATGGGCGTGGATATGGCCGTGGGCGACCTCTTCGGCCGTCGCTTCACGCACGTCCATCACTTCCACATTAAAGGTCAGTGATTGGCCAGCCAGAGGGTGGTTGCCATCAACGATAACACTGTTGTCCAGTACTTCGGTCACTTGTACCGGGCGCTGGCCCATTTCAGTTTCGGCGATAAAGCGCATGCCTGGTACTATGTCCTGGATATCGCCAAAGGCTTCCAGAGGAACTTCCTGACGCAGACCATCGTGGTATGGGCCATAGGCTTCTTCGGCTTCTATGGTCACTTCCAGCGTATCGCCTTTGCCTTTGCCTTCCAGTGCTTTTTCAAGTCCCGGGATCAGGTTTTCCATACCGTGGAGGTAGACCATAGGATCTGCCTCAAAAGAACTTTCTATCAACTGACCCTTGGCGTCAGTCAGGCGGTAGTGAATGGTAACCGCGCTGTGTTGGGTGATTTGCATATCGCCTCCCGTTCAGAATGTGGCCGCATGATAACGTGCTTTTTCCGCGCTGGCGATATCCGAGCGTTGCTTATGCCAACTGTTGCACAGAGTTTTGCCACCATGACGACATTTTGGGTTGGAAAGGCACTAAAAAAGCCATTATTTTTCAAACGTCTTTCCAAAAATCTTGACTTGAGTGTTTTTGAACCCTGTAGGCTTTCACCTTGGTGTGCTCGACGGTTCCTGCTTGGCTGATACTCAGCTTTTATCCAATACACTTTACGTCAAGGTTAATTGCAATGAGGAGATTTCGTTGATGCTTATCCAGTTAAAAACAGACTTTGGTGAGGCTTATTCAATAAGATTGCCATTTCATTAAAATTTTCATGAAAACGCCCCTTGACAAGGGCTACAAAAAAAAGCAATCCTGTTTGCATTGCTGTCATTCTCGGGCTCAACTCCTGAATGAACCGGCCTGAACACAAGAGAACGAAACGAGTATAGAAACCCAATGTATCAGCTAAGCTCAGTTGTAATTACCACCATTACAACCACCACCATTACCAGTGTGGGGGCGGGCTGACTATACCCTGAAGAATTGCAAACAAGAAGCCCGCTCCCACCAAGGAGCGGGCTTTTTTGTTTCCTGGGCGGGCGCGGTATTTAAAGGAGAGATAGATGAAAGTAATGAAGTTCGGCGGTACCTCGCTGGCAAACTGGCAAAGGTTTGAAATGGCAGCAGAAATAGTTCTGACCAGTGCCAGAGAAGAGCAAGTGGCCACAGTGCTGTCGGCTCCGGCAACCGTAACCAACAATCTATTGGCCATGGTCGATATGGTATTGGCAAAGGGGGATGTCGACGAGGCCCTTGCCAAGGTGGCTGAGGTATTTGAAGCCTTGTATGCCGATGCATCTGTATCTCTCGCAGAGGAAGCCAGACAGCAGCTGAAGAAGGTATTGGCGCAGCAACTGGCGAGTTGGCGGGCAAAATTGGCTGGGGTTCAGCTTCTGGGGGAGTGTCCTGACAGTGTGCGGGCCGAGATCCTGGTAGCCGGGGAACGACTCTCGGCAGCCTTGATGGTTGAAGTGCTCAAGGCCAAGGGAGTCAGTGCCGGTTTACTCGACCCGAGAGAATTATTCCTCGGCGTCGGTACACCTCTGGAGTCTGTGGTGGATATCGCCGTCAGTAAGCCCAGATTTGCGTTGCTTAAACTCGATGAGCAGAGAGTGTGGGTTATGCCCGGGTTTACCGCCGCCGGTGCCGATGGCAAGGTGGTGACTCTGGGACGCAATGGTTCGGATTATTCGGCCGCAGTTCTGGCAGCCTGTCTGGATGCCGACAGCTGCGAAATCTGGACAGATGTCGATGGGGTCTATAATACCGACCCCCGGGTGGTTGCCGATGCCAAGCTGCTCTCCCAGCTCAGTTACCAGGAGGCGATGGAGCTCTCCTACTTTGGCGCCAAGGTACTGCACCCCAAGACCATTTCACCCATAGCCCAGTTCCAAATCCCTTGCTACATCAAAAACAGTTTCAACCCCCAGGCGCCGGGTACTCTGGTATCCAATCTGCCGGATCAGACCGGGCTGCAGGTCAAGGCGATTTCCAATCTGGATAACCAAACCATGTTCAACGTCTCAGGCCCGGGAATGAAAGGCATGGTGGGTATGGCGTCGCGTATTCTGGAGTCCATCGCCAGAGCCAAGGTTTCGGTATCGCTGATCACTCAAAGCTCCAGTGAGTACAGCATCAGTTTCTGTGTGGCCACTTTGGATGCCCCCAGAGTTAAGTGGGCGCTGGAGCAGGAGTTTGAACTTGAGCTCAAGAGTGAACTGTTGGAGCCGCTGGAGATGCGGGATCAACTGGCGATAGTGTCCCTGATAGGTGACGGTATGCGTACCCATAAGGGCGTGGCTGCGCGCTTTTTCCAGGCTCTGGCCCAGGCTAGTGTCAATATCATCGCCATTGCCCAGGGCTCGTCCGAGCGCTCCATTTCGGCCGTGGTCGAGCAGCGCAAGACGCGTCATGCGGTGGCGGCCTGTCACCAGGGTTTTTTCGATGTGCAGCAGTATCTCGATGTCTTTCTGGTTGGCGCCGGTAATATAGGCGCAGGCTTGCTGGAGCAGATAAAACAGCAGGAAGCCATGCTCAAGGAGCAACATATCAGTATTCGGGTTTGCGCCATCGCCAACTCAGGCAAGATGTTGCTCGATGCCGCCGGTATCTCCCTGGCCGCTTGGCAATCAAAGCTCAACGATTCGCCCGTCGCCTTTGAGCTGACAAAGATGTTGGCCTGGGCCAAGGAGCAGCAGTTGCTCAATCCCGTATTGCTGGATTGCACCTCTTCGGATGTCATTGCCGGCCGTTATCTGGACGTGATGAATGCCGGTTTGCACGTGGTGACACCCAACAAGAAGGCCAATACCCGTGAGTTGGCTTTTTACCGCGCGCTGCGGCAAACCGCGCTGGCCCAGCGGCGCCAGTTCCTTTATGAAACCAATGTCGGCGCCGGTTTGCCGGTTATCGATAACCTGAAAAAGCTGCTGTTTGCCGGTGATAAGCTGCTGCGTTTCCAGGGGATACTCTCGGGTTCGCTGTCGTTTATCTTCGGTATGCTGGATGAGGGGATGAGTCTGTCACAGGCCACGGCCATAGCCCGGGAAAAGTGCTTCACCGAGCCGGACCCCAGGGACGATCTCAATGGTATGGATGTAGCGCGCAAGGTGTTGATTTTGGCCCGGGAAGTGGGCTTGCCGTTGGAGCTGGATGATATTCAGGTGGAGTCTGTCTTGCCGGATGACTTCGATGCATCAGGTGATGTGGCCCAGTTTATGGCGGCTCTGCCGCAGTTGGATGCCGCCGTGGCCGAGCGGGTCGCTGCCGCCCATGCCAAGGGTAAACGCCTGCGCTATGTCGGCCAGATAGATGAGTCAGGTTGCAGGGTGCGTATCGCCGAAGTGGCGGCCGATGATCCCCTGTTCAGCGTCAAAGGCGGTGAGAATGCGCTGGCTTTCTACAGCCGCTACTATCAGCCGATCCCCTTTGTGCTCAGAGGCTATGGCGCCGGTACTGAAGTGACTGCCGCCGGAGTGTTCGCCGACTTGCTCAGAACCCTCAACTGGACTCGGGAGGTCAGCGCATGAGTCAGTTTATTCCCGCCAATGCACCTGTGACTGTCTATGCGCCCGCCTCTATGGGAAATGTCGGTGTCGGCTTCGATTTGCTGGGTGCCGCATTGGCACCCATTGATGGCAGTTTGCTGGGGGATACGGTCACAGTCGGCCCAGCGCCTTGCGGCGTTTCTCTCACTCAACTTGGCCCTTGGGCCCACAAACTGCCACAGGAGCCGCAGCAGAATATCGTTTATCGCTGCGCCGAGTTTTTCCTAGGTGAGGCCGGGATCAATCAAGGCGTTTCCTTGACCCTGTCCAAGAACCTGCCGGTGGGTAGCGGCCTTGGCTCCAGCGCCAGCTCAGTGGTGGCGGCGCTCTATGGTCTCAATGAATATTTTGGCCGTCCCTATGATGAGCAGGCCTTGCTGGGGTTGATGGGACGTTTTGAAGGGGAGATCAGTGGTTCGGTGCACTATGACAACGTCGCACCTTGCTACTTTGGGGGACTGCAACTGATGCTGGATTTGCCCGGGCGTATCTGCGAGCCCTTGCCGGCCTTTGATTCCTGGTACTGGCTGATGGCCTATCCCGGGATTTCATTGTCGACGGCGGCCATGCGCGCCTTGATGCCGAACCAATATGACAAGGGAACCTGCATAGAATTTGGTCGCAATCTCAGTGCCTTTGTTCATGCCTGTTACCGCCAGGATGAGGCGCTGGCGCTGACTGTGTTGAAAGACGTGTTGGCCGAACCCTATCGGGCCGAGGCTATCCCCGGGTATCTGGCGGCGCGGCGCGGATTGTCTGAGCTGGGTATGTTGGCCACCGGGATTTCCGGCAGCGGCCCAACCCTGTTTTCCATCAGCGCCGATCTGGCCCGCGCCGAGCAGGCCAAACGCTACCTGGAACAACACTATTTAACCGAAGCGGGCGGCTTTGCTCACATCTGCCGCCTGGATATGCAAGGCACCCGGGTATTGTCCTGAAACGCATTTTCATCCAAAAAAGAATTTAAGGCATCAATATGGAACTCTATAACCTCAAGCACCCGGCACAGCGGGTAAGTTTTACTGAAGCGCTCAAGCTGGGTCTTGGCATGGATCGAGGGCTCTTTTTCCCGACCCGGATCCCGAAACTGGCAGATGTCGATGCCCTGTTGGCTCTGCCTTTTGTCGAGCGCAGCAAGCAGATACTCGGTGCCTGGCTCGCCGATGAACTGGGACAGGACTGTGTCGACAAGCTGGTGGAGAAGGCGTTTAATTTCCCTCTGCCGCTGGTGCAGGTGGATGCGCAGCGCAGTTGTCTGGAGCTGTTTCATGGGCCAACCTTGGCTTTTAAAGACTTCGGTGCCCGCTTTATGGCTCCGTGTCTCAACCAGCTTGGCGGCTCAGAGCCGCTGACCATTTTGACCGCGACCTCAGGGGATACAGGCGCGGCGGTGGCCGATGCCTTCTTTGGCCTGGATAAGGTGCGGGTGATGGTGCTCTATCCCAAAGGCAAGATCAGTGAGTTGCAGGAGAAGATGTTTGCCACTCTGGGCGGCAATATTCACACCGTCGCGGTCGAAGCCGACTTCGATGCCTGTCAGCATTTGGTCAAGCAGGCCTTTGAAGACAGTGATATTCGTGACGGTTTGCACCTGAACTCGGCCAACTCCATCAATATCAGCCGTTTGCTGGCGCAGATCTGTTATTACTTTGAAGCGGTCGCCCAGCATAGAAAGCTGCATCAATCGGCGCCGGTTGTCAGTGTCCCCAGTGGTAACTTCGGTAACCTGACCGCGGGTCTGCTGGCCAAAGCCATGGGATTGCCCATTAAGCGCTTTGTGGCGGCCACCAACAGCAATGATACTGTACCGCGCTATTTGAGTTTTGGTGATTGGGCGCCGCGGCAAACTGTTGCGACCATGTCCAACGCCATGGATGTGTCCGAGCCGAGCAACTGGCCCAGAGTGGAAGCGATTTTTGCCGAGATGAAATGGCCGCTGTCTGACTTGTCCGGCTTGGCGCTTTCCGAGGGGCAAACCCGTCAGGCCATGTTAGCGCTTGAGCAGACAGGTTATCTGGCAGAGCCCCATGCAGCGGTGGCCGCCGAGGCACTGCGTTTGTCTCTGCAGGATGAAGAGCAGGGGATTTTTCTGGCGACGGCACATCCGGCCAAATTCAAGGATGTGGTCGACCGCGAGTTGAACACCAGTCTGCCACTGCCACAGGCATTGCAAAGGGTGGCTGATAAGCCGCTGCTGTCGGCTGTTCTGCCGGTCGATTTTGATAGTCTTAAACAGCACATGTTTGCGGTGTTGAACTAAGACCTTGGTTCAGCTCTTGGAGGTCGATGGGGCTGCCAAGGATTGAATTTAGTGCAGCAATTATCCCAAAAGCCGCATCATTTGCGGCTTTTTACTGGGGCAGTCAGGAGATTGAATCGACGGAGAGCGAATGGATGGTTTAGCGGCTAAGGCTGTTCAGCCAGGCAATTTCTTCGGGCCAGATCTCCGGGCGTATGGTTTCCAATATCAAGGGTATCCCCTTGGTGGCTGGGTGGCCGAGAATATACTCGAAAGCGGTTTTGCCTATTTCGCCCATGCCCAGGGAGTCGTGGCGATCGACCCGGCTGCCGAGTCCCGTCTTGCTGTCGTTGAGGTGCATGCCCTTGAGGTATTGAAAGCCCACTATGCGGCCAAAGGCGTCAAAGCTTTCCCGGCAGCTTTCCTGAGTGCGAATGTCGTAACCCGCGGCAAACATATGGGCGGTATCCAGGCAAACACCGACTCTGGATTTATCCTCAACCCCGTCAATGATCTGCGCCAGTTGTTCAAAGCTGTGTCCCAGGTTGGAGCCTTGTCCCGCGGTATTTTCGATGACGGCACAGACGCCATCACAAGCTGCCAATGCCAGGTTGATTGAATCGCTGATGTTACGCAGACAGTGGTTTTCACTTATCTGTCGCAAGTGGCTGCCGGGATGAAAGTTCAGCAAGGTTAATCCTAACTGTTTGCAACGAAGCATCTCATCGACAAAGGCATCGCGGGATTTTTCCAGCAGCAAGGGATCCGGGTGTCCCAAGTTAATCAGATAGCTGTCGTGGGGCAGAATCGCCTCGGGTCTGAACCCCAATTTTTGGCAGTTTTCCTGAAAGGCGGCGATGGACTGCTCGGTTAAAGGTGCTGCCTGCCAGCGACGTTGATTCTTGGTAAACAGTGCAAAGGCACTGGCCCCTATCTTGTGGGCATTGAGCGGAGCATTTTCCACACCACCCTGTGCGCTGACATGGGCACCAACCCATCTTTCCTGACTCGTCACCCAGACTCCTCTATAGCGTTTGGCAAGCTTGATAAGTCGCTAATATTGCAAACTTGTCTATGCTTGAATGACTGAAAAACAACGGAAAGGGACTTTAACGTGTTTTCCTCTGAGGCTCAAACTGAATTCCCTGGCGACTGGTCCCGACTGCTGATTGAACTGGCTAAATTGCAACTGGGTTTGACCCAGGGACAGGACGTATTGCCGGCCCTGTGCCAGACCCTGGTACATGCCTCAGGGGCAGAGGCTTTGCTGATGGTGGAACGCTCAGAGTTGGGCGCCAATGATATGCCGGAATCAGTCACCTGCTGGTGTCGGGATCCGGTTATCTATTTGACGCTTTGGAGCAGTGTTAATCAATGGGCCAAAGAAGCGAGCCAACAAGAGCTTCATCAATGGCTGAAATTTACCGTCTGGCCAATCAAAGATTCAGATCTATTGCTGTTTTTCCACTCATCGGCTCCCGGTTGGTTTGAGTCTTTGGCCTCATTCCAGGCCAGTATCGGCCCCTTGGTGGGGGCCATCTATCAATGTCAGCTCAGCCGCAGTTCATCACAGTCGGCAGAGGATGAAATCTGCTTCAAGGCCGTTATAGATGGTGCCGACAGTTTATTACTGCTGTTTAGTCTCGAACCTGAGCGAGAACCCATCCTTTACGCCAACCCGGCAGCCACAGCAGTGACCTTATATGCCAACCGGGAATTGGTGGGCGCCAATTTAACCGGCCTGCTGTTTGAAGGCGAAGAAAGTGACTCCTTTAGGGAGCAGTTGCGCCGCAAGGGCAGTTATACCGGGGAACTTTGGTGTCATAAGGGCGATGGCGGCAGGGAGTTATTGCATCTCAATTGTTACTGTATTTCCCAAAGTCGGCGCATATACGCCGTTATAGGTCGCGATTACAGCGAGCAGCATCAGTTGCAGCAGGCCGTGGCCAGAACCCAGAAGATGCAGGCCATAGGGGAGTTGGTCGGTGGCATAGCCCACGACTTCAACAATATTCTCGGGGTATTGAAGGGTAACCTGGAGTTAATGCAGCTTAAAACCTCTGATCCCAAAGCTGAAAAATACCTCAATACCGCCTTTAAGGCCTGCCAACGGGGCACAGATCTGACCCGCAGACTATTGTCGTTTTCGCGCCAGGAACAGTTCAATGCCGAGCCTTGCCAGGTCAATGAGGTGATTGAAGGTTTGCAGGAGTTGTTTGCTAAGTCCTTGACCAGTCAAATAACATTGAGTATTGAGCTGGCACCGGATAACAAACCTGTGATGCTCGACAAAGGGGACCTGGAAGACGCCTTATTGAATCTGCTGCTCAATGGTCGCGATGCTATGGAGGGCAAGGGAGAACTCAAGATACGTACCGGCAGTTGCTATTTGAGTGGTTATCTACCCGGGATCGCCATAGGCAAGACCCAGGTAGAGCCCGGGCATTATGTATGGATCAGCGTGATTGATGGCGGTAGTGGTATTCCTGAAGCCTTTCAGGACAAGGTATTCGACCCGTTCTTCACCACCAAGGACAAGAGCAAGGGCACAGGTCTTGGACTGGCCATGGTGTATGGTTTTGTTAAACGTTCCAAGGGTTATATCGCCATCCTGAACACGGGAGTTGCCGGCACTGAATTCAGATTATGGTTCCCACAGAGTCGTAAGTTGGCGACTGAGCCACAACTCAGTGCCAATACGGGGGAATTGCCCAGAGTCAGGCGTCCGATAAAGGCGATAGTGGTGGATGATGAGCCTGAGATGCTGGAAGTGATGGCCGACTATTGCGACCTGCTGGGGATAGAGGCGGAGCTGTTCCACGACCCCATCACAGTGCTGCAACGCTACGAGCAGCAGCGTTGTGATGCCGAGCTTCTTATCACAGATGTGTTGATGCCTGGCGGTATCAACGGCTATGAACTTGCACAAAAACTCAATGTTAAACACTCACTGCTGGTGTTGCTGATCTCCGGCTTTATTCAGGACATAGGTATTTCCAGCGCCGATGAGATGCCGTTTCCGGTACTGCATAAACCCTTTGATCTGACAGGATTGATTCTGGCACTCAAGCAGGTGGGAATTAGATTTGCTGATGACAGTAAGGGAGAGTTATGGACAATTTAACTGTCTGGGTAGTGGATGATGATGTTGATTATCTGGCTTTGATAGAGGAAGTCTTACAGGATAATTACTCAGTCCAAGTGTTTGATTCGGCAGCAGCATATTTGGCGGCGTTGGAGTCGGCGACACCGGAAATTATCCTGATGGATATCAATCTGCCGGATTCCAGCGGTGTGGAGTTATGTGCTCACTTGCAATCACAGGGGCGAGAGGCGTCAGTGGTATTTGTTTCCGGTATGAATACCCTCAATGAGCGCCTCAAGGCCTATGAGGCCGGGGCGGTAGACTTTATCGCTAAACCCTTTGAGCTGAAAGAGCTGTTGGCCAAGGTACGCAGTGTGGCGCAATATCAACAGCGCAAACAGTCTCTGATGCAGGCCGAGTCCATGTCGAGAAATATGGCGTTTCAGTCCATGAGTGAATCGTCCCAATATGGCTGTGTGCTGCAATTCTTCCGCCAATGTTTTCTTTGTAACAACTACCGTGCCCTTGCCGATGCCTTTTTTGAGCTGATGACTCAGCTCAACCTCAATACCTGTCTGGAAATACGCACAGACAGCGCCGAATATTTTGTGCCGGACAATGCCCAGATAAGCCCGATAGAAGCCAATATCTTTGAACTTTTGGACAAACAGGGACGCCTGTATGACTTTGGCAACCGAACCATGTGCAATGACAAGCATGTGTCATTCTTGATCAAGAATATGCCGGTCAAGGATGAGGTGCTTTACGGCCGCCTCAGGGATGTGATTGCCGTTGTGGTCGAAGGATTGGAGGCCAGGGTATTGGACATAGAGCGCCAGCAGATGCTGCGACGGGTGATGGATAGGTTACACCTGCTGATGAAGCAGTTGGGTGATTCCATGCAGCAACAGGATCAGCACTTCTGCGATACCTTATCGGGGATCACTACTGAAATTCGCAGCAGCTTTCATGTGCTGGATATGACAGAAGAGCAGGAGACTTATTTTACCTCCATGGTTGAGCGACATCTGCGCGAAGCCAGCTCTGCCGGTGAAGCCTTCAATCGTATCCGTGGCTCTCTCAAAGAGATGCTGGTGATGATGGAGGAAAGCCAGGGGTGCTGAGGCGCTTGGCCAGCTTTTGGTGCTAGCAGCGTAAGGTCATTGAAGATTATACAAGGTGCTAATTTATGAAGTATTGATTTAGAAGGTTATTTTCCTTGATCTTTATCATGTCCCCGGAAAACATCTATGGTTAGTATTGAGTGATATTTGGCCTGTTTACTACTATTACCTAGAAAGGCCCGACTCAAAATGGAGTGCCCTATGCTGCAAAGATTGATGAATGACCACAAGCATATTGCCATATTGCTGAAGTTGCTGAAGGGGAAATACCTGAAGCTGGCCGAAGGTGAGCACGTCAATTTTAATCTGGTACGGGATGTTGTCGAATATATGCAGGGCTATGCCGAGCACAGCCATCATCCACTCGAAGACATCATTTACGACTATTTCCTTATCAAGGAGAGCCGTACCGAGCCTACCCGGCGTCTTGAGGAAGAGCACCAAAAATTGATTGAAGCTTCATCGGCCTTGATGGCGACACTCAACCTGATCCTGAACGATGTGGTGGTGGCCAAGGAAAAACTGGTTGCTGAATTGAAGGGATATGTGGATTTGCAGGAAAAGCACATGCTGTATGAAGAGCGGGAGATCTTTCCTTTGCTTGCCAAGAGCCTGAAGGATGAAGACTGGCAGAAGATCCAAAGCATGTGTGAGTTGAAGCTGATAGAGGATCCTTTGTTCAGCAGCGATGATAACCAGCTATTCGACGAGCTGAGAAGCTATATTCAAACCGCAGACAGATAACCTTGTGGGAAGCAGACATTAAAAAAGAGCGCTTGGCGCTCTTTTTTAATGTCTCTCATATTCAGAGGAGGCTGTCGATATCATAGTCAAAACTGCTGTCTATCTCCTGTAGTTCCTTCAACAGACGATGTTTATCTTTCAGCGCTTCGATTTCACGCCATTTGCGCTTCTTGTTGGAGCTTCGAGAGCGGCTTGGTCTTTCAACGACTTCGTCTAGCGCACTACCATAATCCAAACGATCCATGGCAACCTCCTGTTGTTGTATGTTTTATCAACATTTAAATATCATACTTGGCAAACAGGGTGCAAGAAGAATGTTTCTATTTTGTTAAACTTGAGTGATACTTTGATGAAGGCGTATAGACAAGATGGCGGGCAAAAAAATACCAGCCAGTGGAGCTGGCTGGTATCTGTTGATTTACAAGGTTAACGGGCTAGATTTTTCCTTGTCTGAAGAGATTGATCAGGGCATTGCTGGAAGCATCCAGATCCTGGCTGTTTTGCTCTGCGCCGATACGCGACAGCACTTCATTCCCCAGCGTTTTACCCAGCTCAACTCCCCATTGATCGAATGAGTTGATATCCCAGATAGCGCCCTGAACCAGGGTTCTGTGTTCGTAAAGAGCAATTAAGGCGCCCAGGGTTATTGGGGTCAGCTTGTCCATCAACAGGGTATTGCTCGGCTTGTTGCCTTCCATGACCTTATGTTTGGCAATAAGCTGTTTCTCAGCCTCTGAGAGTGGGCTGTCGGCCAGTTCGGCCAAGGCTTCATCGAAGGTTCGTCCTTGCATCAGCGCCTGGGTCTGACCAAAACAGTTTGATGCCAGCTGAGCGTGATGCTCACCGATAGGATTATGGCTTTGCAACGGCAGGATAAAGTCTGCCGGGATCAATGCCGTACCTTGGTGCAACAGCTGGTGGTAGGCGTGTTGGCCATTGGTGCCTTCTCCGCCCCAAATAACCGGCCCTGTGCTGTAATCAACTGAATTGCCGTCCAGAGTGGCGGACTTGCCGTTACTCTCCATATCCAGCTGCTGGAAATAGGCCGGAAGCCCTCTGAGGTAGTGATCATAGGTCAACACCACGTGGGACTGGGCATTGAAGAAATTGTTGTACCATACAGAGAGCAGGCCCATGATCACCGGCATATTCTGCTCAAGAGGTCTGGATGCGAAATGTACATCCATTGCTCTGGCGCCGGCCAACAGTGCCTTGAAGTTATCCATGCCTATCAGGGCGGCTATGGGCAAACCTATGGCCGACCAGAGAGAATAGCGCCCGCCAACCCAATCCCACATGGGGAAGATGTTGTCTTCATCTATGCCAAACGCCGTTGCCTTGGCGACATTGGAGGTAATTGCCGCAAAGTGCTTGCCGATATCCTGCTGTGAACCGCCTTTGGCCAGGAACCACTCTTTGGCGCTGAGGGTGTTGGTCAGGGTTTCCTGAGTGCCAAAGGATTTTGACGACATCAGGAATAGGGTGGTTTCAGGATCCAGCTTCTTCAGTTTTTCACTGATGGCCGTGCCGTCGACATTGGCGACGAAGTGACACTGTAGCTTACCGTTCCAATAGGGACGCAGGGCCTCGGAGATAATCTTGGGGCCGAGGAAGGAACCGCCAATTCCGATGGAGACAAGATCTGTGATCTTCTTGCCGGTATAGCCGCGCCACTGACCTGAATAGAGCGCCTCGACAAAAGCCTCCATTTGAGCCAGGGTTTGCTGAACTTCAGGGACTACATTGACGCCATCGACGCGAATATCCGCATCGGCCGGCGCTCTCAGAGCTGTGTGCAACACGGCACGCTGCTCCGTAGTATTGATTGCTTCGCCGGCAAACATAGCCGCTATTTTTTGCTCAAGTCCGGCTTCACGGGCGAGTTTGAGCAGCTCCTGCAGCACGGCATCAGTGAGGCGGTTCTTGGAGTAATCCAACAGCAGTCCACAGTCTTTGAGCGATAGCTGTTCAAAGCGCTGCGCGTTTTCGGCAAAGAGTTCACGCATGTGAGGCAGGTCTGCACTCATCGCCTTGAGAGCCTGCCAGCTAGCGGATTGAGTCAAATGTGTCATGAGTTGTCCCTGATCTTCAATTTCAGCACAGACCTTGTTTAGCTCAGTTTAGCCTTGAGCATGGTCTCGAGTTTGCCCTGATCTATGGCGAAGTTACGGATACCTTCAGCCAGTTTTTCCACTGCCATGGGATCTTCATTGAACTCCCAGCGGAACTCAGCCTCGGTCAACGGCTTGGGGGGTTCTTGGGTTTCAGTGGCAGGTTGCAGCTTGGTCACTATTTGGGTGTCTGAGTTGGCCAGTTCTTCCAGCAAAGATGGGCCTATAGTCAGGCGATCACAGCCGGCGAGCTCAATGATTTCACCTGTGTTACGGAAGCTGGCACCCATAACCACTGTCTGATAACCATGCTGTTTATAGTAGTTGTAGATCTGGGTTACTGAGACCACGCCTGGATCTTCACTGGCGCTATAGTCCTTGCCGGTGTTCTTCTTGTACCAGTCGAGAATACGGCCGACGAAGGGCGAGATCAGGTAAACTCCGGCTTCGGCGCAGGCTCTGGCCTGGGCGAAACTGAACAAGAGTGTCAGATTGCAGTTGATACCGTTTTGCTCCAGCTCTTTGGCGGCACAGATGCCTTCCCAGGTGGAAGCCAGTTTGATCAGAATGCGTGACTTATCGATACCGGCTGCTTCATAGAGCTTAACCAGCTTATAGGCCTTGGCGATGGAGCCGGCTTTATCGAATGACAGGCGGGCATCTACTTCGGTTGAAATACGCCCTGGTACCAGCTTGAGAATTTCCACCCCTATGTTGACCGCCAGCTTGTCTGCGGCGTCTTCCAGTTGTTGCAGCGGATCCTGGCTCTGAGATTTGGCCCAGGAAATAGCATCATCGATCAATGGGGCATACTCAGGGATCTGAGAGGCTTTAAGGATCAGTGATGGGTTGGTGGTGGCATCTTGCGGATGATAGAGCTTGATCGCCTCGATGTCGCCGGTATCAGCAACTATGGTTGTAACGGATTTGAGTTGCGTGAGTGTGTTTGCCATGAAAAACATCCTTCTCAGATTGCGGCCGTTTACGCGGGGATTGCATGACGCTATTAAAAGCGATTTTGCCCTCGTTTCCAACCAGGATTGAAAAAAAATTACAAAAATGGTGAGAAATTGTCAATGAGGGCCGTTTTCGGTTAAAGGAAGTGTACTCCCATAACCGGGGGAATTCTAATGACACAAAGGCTGAAAACAAAAAAGTCGCTGCAGGGCAGCGACTTTTCCAGAAGAAGTTCAGCTTACTTCAGCAGAGCTTCTTTTTCTTTAAAGCTCAGGTGAGCTTCAATACGGCGGTTAACCTTGTTGGCTTCAGCAGAAGAACCCTGCATCAGCGGCTGGCTTTCACCGTAGCCCTTGGCGTTGATACGGCTGGCATCGATGCCATACTGGTCAACCAGTACTTTGGCAACTGCGTCGGCACGTTTCTGAGACAGCCACTGGTTGTAATCGGCTTTACCAGGCAGTGATGCGTGGCCGGCGATTTCCAGATCGGCTTTAGGGTACTTGTTCATGAAGTCAGCGACTTTCTGGATTTCAGCCATAGAGTCGGCTTTCAGTACAGATGAGTTGTTATCGAACTCAGCCTTAACTTCCAGCTTCTCCAGCTTTTCAACATAGATAGAGCAACCGTTGGCGTCTACTTTGTGGTTAGCTGGTGTGTTTGGACATTGGTCCATATCGTCGTTGACACCATCATTGTCGCTGTCAACTGGCTCTATGACCACTGGTGCTACTGGAGCAGGCTTTGAAGTGCTGCCGAAGCGGTAGCTCAGTTCAAGACCCCAGTAGTTGCTTTCCATTGCCAGAGTGTTCCACTTTTCTTCGTCGAGGTTTTCATAACGACGATACTTGGCGGCCAGTTTCAAGTTCTCTGTGATGTTGTAACCGATACCGGCACCGAAGTAAGGTGCAACACCGCTGTCACTGTAGTACTCGCTACCCCATTGTCTGTTGTTGGAAATGTGGTAGTTCATGGCACCGGCTTCAGCAGACAGGCTCCATTTGTCGGCGAAAGGCCAGAAAGCCACCAGGCCCAGAGTGGCGCCCTTGGCACCTACGTCATTGAGCTTGTTGGCATAGTCGGTCCATTCGGCACGACCCAGGTCACGATAACCCAGTTCTACACCAAAGTAATCGTTGAACAGGTAACCTGCAAACACGTCCCATGCATATGGATCGTCTTCACCACAGGTTTTCATGGTTTTCTGATCGCAGTTAGGTTCGTAGTTATTTACACCGAGGCCCGCACCCACATACCATGGGCTGAGCTCGTCTGCTGCAGATGCTGCAAAAGGCATCATAGATGCGAGCAACAATGCTTTAAATGTCTTATTCATCATGTTCTCCAAGTCCATTGCTATTCAATTACCCAGATGTCCCGTATAGGAAACATGACTAGCACTTAATGTGGGATTTCCTTTAGTGTTTTAGCTAGCTGGGTCAATTATCCATTGAAAAAAAGCAATTTTCCACTTATCGACCAATAAATTTATTGTTCAAGATTTGCTCTTGGGCTTTGCTTAACAATTTAAAATAAAGAAAAAGCGCCTGTTTGAAGGCGCTTTTTTTATTTTTGGCAAACAATTTTATAACTAAATTATTTGTCTATTGTTTAGCTAAGGTTCAGCTTAACGGGTCCAAATCCAGTTCTCGATATACTCAGGATCCACACCATTGGCCTTGATATAATTTCTATGATCAACCAAGCGTTGTAACATATCTGTGGTAATCGCAACGTGGCGGGTTTCATCGATAACACCTTGCTGGAATAGTTTGTAAGCCATATCTATTACCAGGTGATAACGGGAAGTACCGTTACGAACACCCATATCAAATGGTGTGGTGGTTGAACCTTCCTCTTCATAACCTTTGATTCTGAATCTGTGACTACCTTTGTAATCGAAGATCAGTTTTTTGATGGTGTTTGGATAACCGTGATAGTTAAATACCACACCTTTATTTTCGGTGAATATCTCATCCATCAACCAAGGTTTTTCCTGGAACTTGAGGCTACCCAGACCACTGCTGTGTAATTCAGTGACGCTGACAAAGCGGATACGCACTCTTGGCAGGAGTTCACGAATTAGTACCAATGCCGCCATACACTCCTGAGTGACATAGTCGCCACAGCCAGCCAGGACGACATCAGGGTTTTCATCAGAGGCAAAGTCCCAGACCATTACACCGTCTTTGGCTTGTTTACGGGCTTCATCAAGGCTCAGCCATTGAGGCAGCTCTTTCTTACCGGCGACCAGAATGTTCAGTTTGTCGCGGTCGGCGAAAGCGCGTTCTGTGTAAACCAGAGTGGTGTTGGCATCAGCAGGCAGATAAGCCGAGATAATCTTCGGATGTTTCTCAAGCATGGCGCCCAGGAAAGAAGGGTTCTGGTGAGAGTAACCGTTGTGATCCTGACGTTCCAGCAGAGAGGAAAGCACCACGTTGCAAGCCGGCAGCGGCTTACGGAAGTGAACCCCTTGGCTGGCATAGACATACTTACAGTATTGGTCGGCCATGGAAGACACTACCTGAGAGAAAGACTCATAGGTAGGGAACATGGCGTGACGGCCGGTAACTGTGTAGCCGTGCATCATGCCAAACAGCAGGTTTTCAGACAACAGCTCCATGACCCGACCATCGCGGCTCATATCTTCATCCCAGCTTTCAATCGGCCATTGCCAGGCGCGATCTGTCGCTTCGAATACGGCTTGCAGCTGGTTGGAGTAAGTTTCGTCAGGGCTGAAGATCCGCAGGTTGCGCTGATCTTTATTGAGGCGGAAGGCTTCGCGCATCCACTGACCCATTTTCAGCATGGAATAACCACGATGACCTCTTGGAACTTCGGGGCCATAGGCCAGTTTTTCCAGATCAGGATTGCTGAGGGCGCGCACCACTTCACCACCATAGCTCATCTTTTGACGGCCACAGCAGAGTTCTGCAGGGGGCAGCAGTGATTGGATGTCTTTGTCGAAGACAATCTGGTTCTGCTCATTGATGGAGTAAAGTTCAGAGAACTTGTAGCTGTCGAGCCAGCCATCCAATGCGGCCAGATGACCTTTGTCGGTGGCACACTTATTGACAATTACCTGGTGAGACTCGCAGTTGCCTTCGAGTTTTTTGCCATCGTATTCGGGAACGCCGGTCCAGCCTTTGGCGGTGCGCATCAGGATCACCGGCCAACGTGGCTTGACCACATCTTCGCCGTTGCGGGCACGTTTCTGGATGTCGTTGATCATCTCATAAGCCGTATCCATCGCTTTGGTCATCTGCAGGTAGACATCTTCTTCCTGCTCGCTGTCCACTATGATGGGGTGATAACCCAGGCCTCTGAATTCAAGTTCCAGCTCTTCGTGGCTCATGCGTCCCATACGGGTTGGGCCGGAAATCTTGTAACCATTAATATGCACTATTGGCAGTATGGCACCGTTGGTGGCAGGAGAAACCAGACGGTTGGCATACCAGGAAGCAGCCAGTGGACCGGTTTCAGATTCGCCGTCACCAACGAGTACAGCGGCAATCAAGTCAGGATTATCCAGAACAGCGCCCCAAGCGACAGACAAGGAGTAGCCCAGCTCACCCCCTTCAAGAATTTGTCCGGGAGCTTCGGGGTTGGCATGCGAAGGATAGCCGTAAGCCGCGGAGAACTTGCGACAGATATCTTCAATACCGGTTTCGTTGTACGGAATGGTTTCTGGATAGAAGTGGCTGAGAGAGCCTTCAAGGAAGAGGTTAGCCTGTACAGCTGGGAAACCGTGACCTGGGCCGACCAGGTAGAGGAATGGGCGCTTGTGCTTGGTAATCAATCTGTTCACGTTGGCGTAGACAAAGTTGATCCCCGGACAGGTTCCCCAGTGACCCAAGAGCCTTGGCTTAATATCACTGTGTTGCAACGGGCGTTTGTACAATACATTGTGCTTGAGGTAAATCTGTGAGGTTGCCAGGAAGTTAGTGGCCCGGACAAATTTCTTCAGTGCACCTATCTCTTGCTTTTGGGTCATATCGTGCCTCGCTTGAGCTAGCTAAAAGTGAATCAGATTATCTTGTAGGTACTATATTTGTAGTTTTATTACAAAAATGTGTCCCACATCCAAGTTTTGAAAGTTTGTTTAGCCGGTGGCTTTTTTCGAAAGTCTCTGTGATGCCCTTGTTATTTAGGTTATAACACTAGCTTGTTCTGGTGTTTTTATGGTGAATTTACTGTCACATGAGTGATTAAGTGTGATCTTGATCACGCGAGAATTTTAGCATCCTATGCTATTTTCTCCGCCCTCAAGCGCGGCCGGCATACCTTAGTGTATGTAGGATAATTCGAAAAGAAACTGGCCGATGCTTATCCTTTTTCATTCAGGAAGGAATCTTAACCACAAATTTGGCGTCATCCAGTCAGTGATGGGCCAGGTTTGCCACGGGAAAGCTTACAATTATGATAATAGAAACTATCGAAACCATAGTCGGTTTTTTGAACTCTCTTCTTTGGGGAAAACTATTGGTTTATGCCCTGGTGGGGGCCGGCCTGTACTTTACCCTGAGGTTGTTGTTCATTCAGCTTACTCACCTGGGGCATTCTGCCAAGGTGATGGCAACCAGTAGACAGGGCTGTGAAAGTGGTTTGTCTTCATTTCAGGTGTTTTGCACCAGCATGGCCGCCAGGGTCGGGGCCGGTAATATGGCCGGTGTGGCGGTTGCCATAGGGGCTGGTGGCCCTGGAGCCGTATTCTGGATGTGGCTCATTGCCCTTCTGGGTATGGCCACGGCTATGATTGAGTCGACTCTGGCTCAGATCTATAAAGTAAAAGATAAAGATGGCCAGTTTCGTGGTGGTCCCTCCTATTATATGGAACGGGGACTGGGACAACGCTGGATGGGGATTCTTTTCTCCGTGTTTCTGATCATCGCCTTCGGCTTGGTATTTAATGCGGTGCAGTCCAATACCATAGCCGGTGCTCTGGAAATCGTGTTTGATGTAAAAGAGGCCTACTGGTTTGATGTAAAAGCCAGTTATTGGATCGGTATTTTCCTGGTGCTGGCCAGCAGTGTGGTGATCATGGGGGGGCTGCGTAAGGTAGCGCGGGTCTCCGAGGTGGTTGTGCCTATTATGGCTTTTGCCTATATCCTGATCGCCATGGTCGTTGTCGGCATGAATATTGAGCAACTGCCGACCATTATTGAATTGATAGTCAACAGTGCCTTCGGCTGGCAGGAAGCGGCCGCAGGGGGAGTCGCTTATACTGTGGCTCAGGCGATGCAGTCCGGGGTTGCCCGCGGTCTGTTCTCCAACGAGGCCGGTATGGGTAGTGCCGCTAATGTGGCTGCCAGCGCGTCGCCAACGCCTAACCATCCAGCATCTCAAGGTTTTGTACAGATGATAGGTGTGTTTATGGACACTATCGTTATCTGTAGTGCTACTGCTGCCATCATATTGCTGGCCGGTGATCTCAGCAGTGTCAACGTCAGCGAGGGAGACAAGGGGATCCAACTGACCATAGCTGCTTTGACCAACCATGTTGGTGATTGGGGTGGCCTGTTTGTGGCCCTTGCCATCTTGCTATTCTGTTTCACTTCTATTATCGCCAACTACTCTTACGCTGAAACCAATGTGCTGTTCCTTTCCAATAACAGCCGCAAGGTACTGCCACTGTTCCGCTTGTGTGTACTCGGTATGGTGATGTTTGGCGCTGTTGCCAAGATCCAGCTGGTGTGGGATATGGCAGACTTGTCCATGGGGTTGATGGCCACAGTCAATATCATCGCCTTGGTATTGCTTTCCGGTGTTGCCATGCGGGTGATCAATGACTACCGTGATCAGCTGAGCGAAGGCAAAGAGCCTGTGTTTGACAAGAGCCAATTCCCAGAGCTTGAAGGCCATATCGAAGAGGGTATCTGGACCGGTGAACCTGTGGTTCGCAGTGACAAAGGCCTGTAACTGAATCCGGCCCCAGATTGGGGCCATCGAAAAAACCACGCCATCAGTGTAATGCCGATCAGTTAAGACAGATCGCTTGACGATCTCACTGAAAGGATCAAAATCCGATGACCCCATGTCATCGGATTTTTTTATGCAACTTT